>QWOR01000319.1 GCA_003669575.1 Planctomycetota bacterium
ACTCGTCAGAAACGTAGACCGCATCCAAGGAACCGACTCTCAGTGCTTCGGGGTCCAGTCGAAGACTCTTTGAAGGTACCTGAGTGTTAAATGCTTCCAGAGCACCCACGAGAGGGACCCCCTCCTCAGTCTTCAACAATGTTGTCTGGAGCAGGTGGAACCGAGCGGACCGATCGCCAGCAGTTGGAATACTCAGTTCAATCGTATGAAACCGACACTGAAACTGTGAGGCCCCATCGAAAGGACCTCGGTCCGGCAATGCGAGGTAGTGGTTGTCTCCTACGTGTTCCAGCCCGCTGACTGCACCAAACAGATTATGCGGAGTGCCCTGTCCAATCGAATCTGACAGCCCGGACCGGTCTGGTGTGTTCCCAGCGGTGGAGACAGAGCCAAGGAGTACGATCTCGGCACCTGCTGGCGATGAAAGACCATACAGAGCAAGAAATCCGATCGTAGTGATCCGCAGCATACACTTCATGAACATCTCACGAAACGCTTTCAACTCATGGGATTCTGAGTTCATTCGGATTCTCTTCAATAGAGGTCGATTGTGTTTCGAATCGACAATGACAGTGATCGCAAATGCGAGATGCAATCTCTGCTTGCCATCAATATTTGAGTCGCCACCTGGAACCAAGACGTGAAACGCCTGTGTTTCGCGTTGATCATGAAATGAATGAAAAATACTCTGCCAGAGTGCGTCTCTGACAGAGTAATTGTTCTTCTAACGTTCGTTTCGGAAGTCGGACTAGAACTCGCCCACGACCTCGCCGCCATCACGGGTGCCGAGAGCAACCAGTGTCTGGCCATCGATGTTCGCGCTCAGGAATCGAACTGCTCCGTCACCCATCAGGACGTGGGATCCCCCGGTATGGAAGGAGTACATTTCGGAGTCATTGCTGCAATTGATATAGCATTTTCCGATTGCCCCTGAGCTGTTGGTTACAACTCCACTGCTGCTGGTGTCGTTATTGATCCCGTTTTCAGCAGAGCCATCCAGGCTGAATCCATTATTGATGTCTGCCCAGCCCCATCCATCTTTCGTCCATGGTGTCCCGGACACAGCTCCTGACTTGGGATTCATCGCGGGTTTCTGCTTGATATACAGAGATGGTCGTCCCGCGTCTTCTCCAACCAGCATGGTGTTTGACAGCCCATCACTAATCTGAGCCAGCCTGACACCGTTCGGGCCTCGCCCCAATCCGCCGTCTTTCTCCTTCAGCGGAGCCCATGAAGTACCTCCCGAGGCAACATTCAACCCGTTACGGACTGCGTTGACTGAGCCATAATCACTCACGCCCCAGGCGGGAGTGTCCGACCGCAAACTATTCGTAATGGCGGTATACAGGGCTGATGAAGGAAGGGATGCCCCTGAGACGGCCGATGGGCAACGCACTGTGGACAGGATGGTCGTCGTGGCCTGGTCGTTCGTCGGGTCGTACCACGGAACGTTCGCATTATAGAGGTTGTAGAGCGGTGCCTGATCCATGTAGGGCAAGCAAGATGTGACCCAGGACTTTTGGAACCGGGGTGGGTTCAAGTCAATCCGGCTGGCCGGAAACATCGTAAACGTACTTTCGTAATTGTGCAGAGCGAGGCCCATTTGCTTCAGGTTGTTTTTGCACTGTGAGCGGCGGGCCGCTTCACGAGCCTGCTGCACGGCAGGCAGCAAAAGAGCGATCAGTACGGCGATGATGGCAATCACCACCAGCAGCTCGATCAGTGTAAATCCACGTGCCTTGTAGGTCTTTGACATTAGTTTCCCCGCATGAATCCCAAATGTTAGTTGCTCATACACACGTATGACATTTCTTAATTTTCAGTGGAGACTGTTAAGAAAAAACGAAGCCATTAAAAAAAACAGGAAAAAACGCACGAGACAAGAGGGCCACTGCTGCTAGCGAACAAGAGGCACCTTTCGACCGGAAGTTGCCATAAGCGCTAGCCCACAAGAACACCCCAATCCAGGTCACTTCATACTTCCCGCATGCATCTCACCAGCTCTCTCCCGCACCTCACCCTCTGCGCACCTCAGGGTTCCTCTGCGGTTGATACATTCCGAACGATAAACAGATTGAAGGGCCCCACTTATACGGCGAGGCTGCGGAATGACCGCAAGAACATTGTGTGACGTCCAGCGGCTGTGTTCCACACTAGCACCACTCAGAACAAATCGACCAGCGGCTGGCCGGCATCGAGCAGGTTGTAGGGGCGGCCCTGGGGGTCGATGGCCTCGAGGTCGTGAACTCCCATCGCATGATAGACCGTCTTCGTCACATCAGCTGGCGTCACCGGACGGGTGGCGGGGTACTCGGCCCGGCGGTCGCTGGTGCCGTAGGTCTGGCCACCGCGAATTCCACCACCAGCCAGAACATCCGTCAAACAGTGGGTCCAGTGGTCGCGGCCCGCTCCGATGACTCCCCCCGAACGTGGGTCGCCGATCTTGGGCGTGCGGCCCATCTCGCTGGTGATCATCAGCAGTGTTTCGTCGAGCAGTCCCCGATCCGCCAGATCTTCGATCAGTGCGGAGAACCCCCGGTCGAACTCAGGCAACAGATTATCTTTCAGGCAGCTGAAGTTATTCGCGTGCGTGTCCCAGCCGCCCCCACTGGCACACTTCTTTGACACCGCTTCATCCTCTTCTGACCAGAAGACGGTGATGAACGGGACACCGGCTTCGACCAGCCGCCTGGCTGCCAACAGGCTCATCCCGTTGAGCGTGGCCCCGTAGCGGGCAATCGTTTCGGGAGATTCAAGCGTGACATCGAATGCCGCGGTCGTCGAACTCGATGACAACAACCCCAGCGCCCGGTCCTGCTGGCTGGTCCATGTTCCCACCGAGGCGACTCGATCGAGGTCGCGTCGAGCCTGGTTGAGTTGGGATTGCAGATCGACTCGTTTGCCGAATCGGCCCGACGAGACATCCTGCGACAGTGCGAGGTCGGGCACGCGGAATTCGGTCGGCTTGGCCCTCGAACCATAGACGTACAACGGGTCGTGCTTGACGCCGAGCTTGGCGGCGAACTGACCTGGGCGGGTATAGGGGGCCTGGCTCGGCTTATAGGGCAGAGAGACGGCGTTCGGCATTCCGCCACGCTGCGGGAACTTCGAGGCCACCACGCAGCCCATGTACGGCCAGTCATCGGGGTAGGGAGTGCGGTTATTGCCTTTGATCAGGAATGAAGGATCGGGCACATGGCCAGTCAGGTTGTGGTAGTACCCGGCATGGTGGTCGTTGGTGTTGACAGTGCCGCCCACGGAGTTGATCAAGGCGATATGGTGAGCTTGCTTAGCCAGCAATGGTAGATGCTCACTCAGCATGACACCGGGAGCCGATGTTGCGATGGGTTGAAACGGACCACGGTACTCGACGGGAGCCTCGGGCTTCATGTCCCACATATCGAGGTGAGAAGCTCCTCCACACAGAAAAAAGAGGATTGTCGACTTGGCGGTCTGTCGCCCGGAGGGTTGGCCACTGGACTGAATGGACGATGGCGCTGCCTGTGCAGAACTGGACAGCGGGTGCGTCGCCACACCGACTGCCGAGGCAACCAGAAATGCCCTTCGCGGAACCCCGTTGTTCAAGTCCAGTTTCATACGACACACCCGCGAAGTCTGATTGAGTTCATTAACCTTGAATCATACGCATCAGTTTAATTTGATGTCAAACCGCATCTTGTTTCCGAGCCGGGTTTTGGGAAGGTCCTCAGCTGTCGTTCGTAACGACCGTGTTTTTCCAACCTTCACGACATACGATTCACGTCCACGGACGGAGTGCGAGTCGTATGCGAGTCGAATTCCTGGCGAGATTCGGAGTCACGCCGGCCTGCGCGAGACTCTGTGCTACTTTCTCCACAGCCACCGCATCGCATCGGGCAGCACAGCTGCCCCGTGGATGTCGTTGTGGGCCCCCGTCCCGTAGATGAACTGGTAGTCGTAGCCCTTGAACTTGAGCGACGCAGCCATCGACTGATTCGCGAGTGGCCAGTTGCCGTGTTCGTTGTCGAGGTCGCCTGAACCGTCCTGCAGGTAGACGCGGATCGGTTTAGGCGGTGTCTTGCGGATCAGGGCCTCGTAGTTATGGCCGCCGCGGATGTTGGTGAAGCTGCCGACATGGCTCAGGACCTTACGGAAGTTGTCTGGCCGTTCCCAGGCGACCGTGAAGGCACAGATGCCCCCGGAACTGATTCCGCAGATCGCGTGCTGATCGGGGTCGTCGACGATTTTGTAGTTCTTCTGAACCTCGGGGATGATCTCCTCCAGCAGGAAGCGGGCGTACTGGTCAGAGAGGGTGTCGTACTCGAAGCTGCGATTCTCGGGGGTGGGCTTCCAGCCAGGGGCTTCGGGGAGCTGCTCCTTCTTGTGGCCGGGATCGATGAAGATCCCGATGGTAACGGGCATTTCCCCCTTGTGGATCAGGTTGTCCATCACGATCGGAGCCCGGAATCGACCTTGCTCTCCGACGTAAGCGTGGCCGTCCTGAAAGACCATCAACGCCGCGGGCGATTCCGCTTTGTATTGAGCGGCGACATAGACCCAGTAACGCCGGATCGTGCCCTCGAAGATCTGGCTCTTCCAGAGGTGTTCGGTGACGGTACCCTTCGGGACTCCCTCCTGCCGCTGTGAATCGGGGCCGAGAACGTACTCCTCGTCTCCCGCGACGAGTACCGAGGTGAGAGCCAGCCACAGAGCACAAATCATCAGTCGCATCATGTCCCCTTCTTCTTGCTCATTGCATCACCCACGCGGAGTGTAAGTCCCGGTCAATCTGGCCCGCGACTGAGGGTTTGTCAATGAGAGGGAACGGGGGTGCTTGAGGACATCGCTTGCGGTACGCAGTCGCTCACCGACCTCTCGGCCCGCGATCACGCTTGAGCCGACCAGTACTGGCTGCAGACTGGCGAACTCGCGTTCTCTCTGGCCACAATAGGACCACATGACTTGGCTCTGGTGAGGAATACTCTGATGGCGGTTTTACGTCTGGCATCCCTGGCAGCTGTGGTTTTCATCGCGGGGTTCATCGGGTTCGCAAGTGATCTCTGTGCTGCGGAACCGCTCCAGCTCCAGCTGCGACACCGGACGGAGACCGCCGAGAAGTCGGGGCGGTTTCATACGCTGATCCGCGACGAGGACTGGGACCCCGCCAAGACAGCAGTGATTGTCTGTGACGTGTGGGACTACCACCACTGCGATAACGCGGTCAAACGACTGACCGAATTTGGCCCCCGGCTGAATGAGCTGGTCGCCAATGCCCGCCAGCGAGGCATGACGATCATTCACGCGCCCAGCGACTGCATGCCCGCCTACGAAGGACACCCTGCCCGGAAGCGAGCGATCGATACGCCAGTGGCCGCAGTGCAGCCACCGGAGATCAAACTCTGGTGCAGTCGCATTCCTGCCGAGGAGGCTGCGGTTTATCCGATCGATCAATCGGATGGCGGTGAGGACGATGAGCCGGAACAGCATGCCGCCTGGGCGAAACAACTGGCCGAACTGGGCCGAAACCCCAAGATGCCCTGGAAGGCCCAGGCCTCTTTCATCGAGATCGACGGCAGGAAGGACTACATCTCAGACAAAGGTGACGAGGTCTGGAACATCCTGGAAGCACAGGGGATTGAGAATGTCATCCTGACCGGCGTACATACGAACATGTGCGTCCTCGGGCGGCCGTTCGGCCTGCGTCAGATGGTCCGCAATGGCAAGCGTGTGGCGCTCGTCCGCGACATGACCGACACGATGTACAACCCGCAGCGGTGGCCATTCGTCAGCCATTTCACCGGAACTGATCTGATCATCGAGCATGTGGAAAAGTACGTCTGCCCGACGATCACCAGCAATCAGTTCCTAGGCGGAAAACCGTTTCGACACGCCAGCGATACACGGCCTCGTCTGGCGGTGATCGTGTCCGAGATCGAGTATGAAACGCCCAGGACGCTGCCCGAGTTCGCTGCCCGACACCTCGGACGGGACTTCCAGGTGCAATTCTTCTTTGGATCAGAAACAGAGCCGAACGACATCCCGGGACTTGAGCAACTGAGGGATTTCGACCTCGCCCTCGTCAGTGCCCGACGACGGCTGCTGAAGCCGGAGTCACTCGATGTTTTGCGACAGTTCGTCGCAGCTGGGAAACCTGTGGTCGGCATCCGCACCGCCAGCCATGCCTGGACACTGCGCGACATGGAGCCACCTGCGGGACGAGCAGCTTGGCCCGAGTGGGACAAGCAGGTCTTCGGCGGCAACTACAGCAATCACCTGGCCAATGACTTGAAAACGGTGATGAAGCCGATTGCCGGTGCGACGCATACGATCCTGACCGGCGTGCCAACCGAGTCGTTTGTCGCGGGGGGATCGCTGTATCAGACCTCACCTCTGGCGGAAGGTACCACCGTCCTCATGGACGGGGAGATCGAAGGCCAGGCGAAAGAGCCCGCGGCCTGGACCTTCAAGCGGGCCGACGGGGGCCGATCCTTCTACACGTCACTCGGACATCCGGGGGATTTCCTGAACCCGACTTTCAACCGGCTGCTGTTCAACGCACTGCACTGGGCCGCCACAGAGAAAGTACCCGAGACGATGCCCGAGTCGTTTGGACGCGATCTGACCTCGCACTGGAGCCCCATTCAGGTTCCCGGTGACTGGGAAGAGTCCGGCATCCCGGAGCTGAAGGAGTATGACGGCGTCGCGTGGTATCGGTGCATGGTTCGCATCCCCGAAAACTGGAAGGAACGCGAACTGAACCTGCGGCTGGGCACGCGGGAGGACAACGAGATCCACGTCTTTTTCCAAGGCGAGGAAGTCGAAGCGACGGAGGTCTCGTTTGCACCTGACCCACTGGAAACGGGCGGTGTCCTCGTCGAGATTCCTTCGGAAATCGTCACCCCCGGTGAGGTCCATCTCCTGGTTGTCCGCATCGACAATCTGGAAGGACCGGGCGGGTTGGCGTTCAGAAATCCTGCCATTTACTTTGACGACGATAAGCTCTCCCTCGCTGGTCGATGGCAATTCCGACTGGGCGACGATGACTCGTTCGCCACCCTCCCGCTCCCGGCGAAGTTCGCAGCGCCGACGGAAGCTGTGTTTGGGAAGTAATCACTCCAATCCGCAGAGGCGTCGCCCTCCCGGATCGCGAGGTCCGAACTTTTCACCCCACTGAGGTCAGCCGAAGACTACCCAATTTGCGATCCCGGCAGCTGCCGCATTCCTGCGATCACACAGACGCATAGTCCTCTTGGATGTGCTTTTGCTCTGGAGGAGTTATCCTCTTATCCTGGGTGAGTCATTAGTACTCGTTCTTCCCGCATTCATCACGTTTCGAAGGGCTCCATTGGCCTTTCGGTCATTTTGACGATTGGACATCTGACATGTCAGAGGCGATCCCACCCGCACGCGCGAGACTCACCTCACTCGATCAGTTTCGCGGGTACACCATCATTGGCATGCTGCTTGTGAACTTCTTTGGAAGTTACGCTTGCTGCCCCTATGTCTTGTTACACAAGCACGACTACTGCAGCTACGCCGACACAATCATGCCACAGTTCCTGTTCGCGGTCGGCTTTGCGATGCAGTTGGGCGCGGCCAAGATGGCAATGGCCGACCCCGCAACGCGCTGGAAGCGGATTATCCGACGGTTCATCAGTCTCTCTCTCGTGGCAATCGTCTACTACACGTGGACCGAATTGGACGGGGTTAAGGCCCGTCTGAATGCCGAAGGATTGTGGCCCACACTCGCGGTCCTGGCCAAACGGACATGGTTCCAGACGTTGCTGCATATTTCAGTGACTGGGCTGTGGATTGCCCCGGTCGTCGGGAAGTCTGGGGTTGTGAGAATTGCTTATCTCTTATTCTCGGGGCTGG
Source organism: Planctomycetota bacterium (assembly GCA_003669575.1). Taxonomy (GTDB): domain Bacteria; phylum Planctomycetota; class Planctomycetia; order Planctomycetales; family Planctomycetaceae; genus TH-plancto1. The sequence continues at coordinate 7,855 of QWOR01000319.1, forward strand.
CGCATGTCTGGCTGTCGTGGAAGTTCAATTTTTCCTGGACGCATGGACTCGATGGTTCCGCGGGAGGCATCGATGGCGGTCCGCTCGGTTTCCTGACGTGGACCTCCTCCGCGATCCTTGGAACGTTCGCCTGCGACATCATGAAGTCCGGAATTGATAGCGGAGCCATTATTAAACGCCTGGTCGGCTGGGGTGTAGCCGTTGCAGCTGTGGCGTGGCTCGTTTCGTCTTTGACGACTCTGTATAACGTCGAGCCGATCAAGAATGCGGATGGGACTTTCCCCGCCTGGTATGGCAAAGCGGACGCAAAGCTGGCGGTAGACCCGGTGATCCCCAGCCCAGAGCGCCGACAGCTGGCGAAGTTGACGCTTCCAGAGCTTCCGTTCGTGCCGCCGCCCCCGAAAGAAGAGCGTCAGGGGAACTACTGGATGATGAGCCAGCGGGCTGGTTCCTGGACATACACAGCGTATGCGGGCGGACTGGCTATGGTCATCATGGCGTTCTTTTACTGGCTCAGTGACCTGCAGGGGATCACGCTCGGGATCTTCCGGACTCTGGGGACGAACTCACTGGTGGCATACATGATGCAACATGTCTCAGGTATTATCCTGCGATCACCGGGCAACACGGAAAAAGCAGGCGAATGGCTTCAATCGACCTTCGGTCTGGCCGACCGTCCCAGTTTCGGCAAGGATGCGACTCCCTTTTGGGCGATCGCCTCCTTGCTGGCCCACATCACTATCATTTACGCGGTCTGCCGGTTCCTCGAATGGCGGAAGTGGTACGTGCGAATGTAGTTCGTCTGGGATCGAAGAGTGCGACCGGAAGGCTCTCGCTGCTCCAGCCTTCCGCAGATTGATGAGAGTCGATGATGTCGGACGAGCCCATGGCCCGACGCACCGCCCGGCCCGCATGGCGATTTGCCATTGATGTGGGAGGCACGTTTACCGATTGCGTCGGCGTTGCCCCGGATGGCCAGCTGAAGGTGTTCAAGACCCTGAGCTCTGGTCAGACCAAGGGAGTTGTCGCGGACGTCATCGACACGAGTACGATCGTTGATCCGGCCCGTTGTCTTGATCCGCCCGGGTTCTGGGACGGGGCCTGCCTGCGTTTTTCGGGGCACAAGGCCGAGTTCACGGTGAGTCGACACAATGCTGCAAACGGGGCGTTAACCGTCAGCCCTCCGCTCCCCTCTTCGATTCGTCGCGGCGTGTCCTACGAAGTCTCAACGGGTGATGAGGCTCCCGTCCTCGGGATTCGCCATCTCCTCGGACTCGCAGCGAGAGACGCGATTCCTCCGTGTGAAGTGCGTCTGGGGACGACGCGTGGCACGAACGCTCTCCTGGAGAGGCGGGGGGCAGCTGTCGGTTTCGTCACAACACAAGGTTTCGGTGATCTGCTCCTGATCGGTGATCAGGCCCGCCCCCATCTGTTCGAATTGAGTGTCCGCAAGCCCGCTCCTCTGGCTTCGCATGTCATGGAGGTCCAGGAGCGACTGTCCGCCGATGGGGCTGTTCTCACACCTGTCGATCGAGATCTGGCACGCGAACAATTGAGTGGATTGAGGTCGCGCGGGGTGGAATCACTGGCAGTGGCCTTGCTGCATGCCTATCGCAATCCGATTCATGAGTTGATCGTGGGTGAGATTGCCCGCGAGGTCGGGTTTCGCGAGGTCGTGCTGTCCCATCAAGTGTCACCCTCTATCAAGATCGTCCCGCGAGCCGAGAGTACGGTTCTGGACGCCTACCTGAATCCGATTCTGCGGCAGTACGTCGAACGCATCGAACAGCGATTGGGCGGCGGAGCCGAGTCGTTGTTGCTCATGACGTCATCGGGCGGGCTGGTCTCAGCGGATCGGTTCAGCGGTAAGGAGAGCGTTCTCTCGGGCCCCGCCGGTGGAGCGATCGGCTTCTCAACGACTGCTCAGCGAGCCGGGTTCCCCCGCTCGATCGGCTTCGACATGGGTGGCACGAGTACCGATGTGTCGCGGTTCGATGGCCGTTTCGAGATGGAGTACGAGAGCCGCAAGGCGGGTGTCCGCATTGCATCACCCACGCTGGCCATCGAGACCGTCGCGGCGGGGGGAGGGAGTATCTGCGGGTTTGATGGCGTGAAGCTGACGGTCGGTCCAGAGAGCGCGGGATCAGATCCGGGACCGGCCTGCTACGGTCGCGGCGGCCCACTCACCATCACCGACTGCAATCTGGTACTGGGGCGAATCGCTGCGACGCGGTTTCCGTTTCCACTCGACATTGCAGCTGCGCAGTCCCGGTTGGCCGAGTTGTCTCAGCGGATCAAGGAGCAGGCCGGGTATTCGCTATCACTGGAAGAGCTGGCTGAGGGACTCATTGCCATTGCCAACAGCCACATGGCTCGTGCGATTCGGAGAATCTCCGTGTCGCGCGGTTATGACCCGCAAGACTACGCACTGGCCGTGTTCGGGGGGGCTGGGGCTCAACACGCGTGTGAACTGGCCAGCGAACTTGGGATGCGGTCGGTGGTGATTCATCCACTGGCGAGTGTGCTGAGCGCATATGGAATCGCATGTGCGAGTGAAACCCGCCACGCGTCGCGGACGTTGCTGCAGCCACTCACGGAGTTGAACGACGCATCTCTGGGGGCTCTCTTCCAGGAGCTCGTCGAGCAGGCCGGAGAAGCGACCCTCTCGGGGTTCGTTGTCGAACGATCTTTGGAGTTGCGTTACCAGGGTGTGGAGACCTCGATCACGCTCCTCGATCCAGTTGATATGGAAGAAATCGCGGCCCGATATGAGGCAGCTCATGAACGGGAGTTCGGATTCCGCCAATCTGGCCGTGCGATCGAAGTTGTCACAGCCCGGGTGACTCTCCGACAGGCGGGCGGACCACCGCCCGAGGTGCGAATCACGCGTGGCTGGCGTGCGATCTCCGCGACACCTCAGCGACTGAGGGTGCGGAACGCATGGCGGGATGTCATCCCCTGGGAACGTGTTCCCACCGGGGGGCCGTCCGGCACCACATCGATCGTCGGACCAGCGCTCATCTGTGAGTCGATGACAACGCTGTTTGTCGACGAGGGGTATCGCGCCGAGTTCAGTCCGGATGGCTCGATCGTGCTCAGGAGCAACTCTCACTGCGAAGAACTCTCGCTCCACGTCGAACGCACCTCTCAGTCACAAGAAGCCGCACCCGATCCGGTGCGGCTGGAGATCTTCAATAATCTCTTTGCCAGTATCGCGGAACAGATGGGTGAGACGCTGCGACGGACCTCCGTCTCGACGAACGTCAAGGAGCGGCTCGATTACAGCTGCGCCTTGTTCGACTCGCGGGGCGAGCTGATCGTCAACGCACCGCATATCCCGGTCCATCTCGGGGCGATGAGCGAAACGGTCAGGTGGGTGCTAGCCGATAACCCCGACCTGCAGCCGGGCGATGTGGTGTTGACCAATGATCCGTATCGAGGCGGTTCGCATCTGCCCGACCTGACGGTCGTCACGCCGGTCTTCGGCGAGGAGGGTACGATTCAGTTCGTCGTGGCCAGTCGTGCTCACCATGCGGAACTCGGTGGCATCGTACCGGGCAGTATGCCGCCCTTCTCTCGAACCCTGGCGGATGAAGGCGTACTGATCCGCAATCTGCGAGTTGTGCAGCATGGCGTCTTTCAAGAACAGAAACTCCTCCAGTTGCTCACCACGGTGGCTTACCCGAGCCGCCGCCCCGCTGACAACATCGCCGATGTGATGGCTCAGATCGCCGCGAATCAGACGGGCGTTCAGTTGCTGGATCAACTGGTTCTGACCCACACGCTGCCCGCTGTGCAGCAGTACATGAGATTCATCCGCGAGGCAGCTGCGGCCAAAGTGCGTCAGGCGCTCTCGGCCATCCCGGATGGAGAGTTTCGCTGTGTGGACTTCCTCGACAATGGAAGTCCGGTCTCCGTGACCATCACGATCAGCGGAGAGACCGCGCGGGTCAGCTTCGCGGGCACGGGCGGAGTGCTGGCGACGAACCTCAATGCCAATCGGGCGATTGTGACTTCGGCGGTACTGTATGTCTTCCGTCTGCTCATCAACGAAGAGATTCCGTTAAACGGCGGCGTGCTGATGCCAGTGACGATCGATCTGCCGGAGTGCCTGCTCAATCCACCTGCTCATGCCGACCCGGCGCAGTGTGCTGCGATCGTGGGCGGGAATGTGGAGACCTCGCAGCGCGTCGTGGATGTTCTGCTCGGTGCTCTGCGTCTGGCAGCTGCGAGCCAGGGGACAATGAACAATCTGACATTTGGCGATACGACGTTTGGGTATTACGAGACCATCTGCGGCGGCAGTGGAGCAACATCGTCAGCGCCGGGTGCCGACGCCGTACAGGTGCACATGACCAATACGCGCCTGACCGATGTGGAACTGATGGAACATCGCTACCCGGTCAGGGTGCGGCAGTTTGCGATTCGCCGGGGATCGGGAGGGCACGGAGCTTACCGGGGCGGCAACGGAATCATTCGCGAGATCGAGTTCCTGCGCCCCATGACAGCTTCGATTCTGTCTCAGCGGCGCGGACCCTACGCACCGCCGGGGCTCGATGGGGGAGACCCAGGACAGCTCGGATGCAACACTCTCGTCCGGTCCAGCGGTGAGGTCTCAAACCTGGGAGCTGCGGCTCAGGTGTCGATCGAGACTGGCGACCGGATCCGGATCGAAACCCCCGGAGGTGGTGGTTGGGGAACCGTATTCAATGAAACAAGCGGCTGACCGAGGTCAACCGCTTGTCGTGTCATCCAAATCGAACTGGTTCCAAGTTACTTAAACATCCCGCCGAGTGATTCGAGCAGAGCGCTGGCAACCGGCGTGCCTGGCTGGCTGACCCACATCGTTTTGACGAGGTCGAACATCAGGAACATGCACAGGCTGAGGACAACGGTCGAGAATCCAAGCGTCGCGACGGTCCCCATCGACCATTCGGGTTCATAGCCAACTGCCATGCCGCCTCGCATCGGACGGGGCGATCCCCCGTCTTCGTCGGCGAATGCGTCGTCATCGGCTCCGAAGACTTCCATGTCCTCCAGGTCTTCATCATCGTCCGCGAAGGCATCGTCAGAGACTTCGAGATCGTCTTCGCTCTCCATATCGAGGTCGGCGTCATCATCGTCGACATCGAATACGGCATCGTCGATGGCGGCTTCGCCTGAGTCATCCAGGTCGAGAACCTGTGTCGAGGCATTGTCGTCCCCCTTCAGACGCAGCTCAAAGGCACTGTCGTCCTTCATCGCGGGAATTTCAAACTTCGTCTCGGGCACGTTGTCGTCGGTCGAGACGGCCATCATCGGAATCGTGCCGCCGAATTCCGCACTGTCTTCAAAAGAGATGCCACTGTCGCCCACAGCTTCGAGCGAGATACCGCTGTCGCCCATGCTCAGCGAAATACCACTGTCACCATCGGCCAGCGAGATGCCACTGTCATGGGAGCCGGTGTCGAGAGTGATACCCTCGTCTGAATCCGCAGAGAGAGCGATCCCGCTGTCGCTGGGACCCTCCAGGGAAAAGCCACTTTCGGTGGCCAGCATCATCGCGCTGTCACCGCCCAGTGCGATCCCGCTTTCTTCGGACAGGACCGAGGCCGATTCGCCGTCGTCCGATTCGAAATCGAGAGCGATGGATGAATCAGCCGGTCCCAGCAACTGCACATCGCTGTCGCTGTTTTGCAGGTTGTTCACCAGCTTGACATCGCTGTCGCCTCCGACATCAGGGGAGATCAATGCAACGTCACGTTCGGTTCCCAGATCCGCTCCCACCAGCTGGATGTCACTGTCGCTGTCGAGTTCCGGCGACAGGAGCTTCACATCGCTGTCGCTTGTGGGCTCTGGAGCCACCAGTTTGATGTCGCTGTCACTGTCGACTATTTCGCCGACAATCTTGATGTCGCTGTCGCTTTCCGGGGGCGACAGACGGATGTCGCTATCCGAACTCCATTCGGGCGGGCCATCGAGCGAGACGGCGAATTCCTCGTCGTCTGGCAAATCAGCGTGACCGTCGCTATCCGAATCCAAGTGAAGAGGTTCACCAATCAGGATGGCCTCTTCGTCGTCATCGTCCGGAATTCCCAGTCGGATTTCGCTGTCCGAGCCCAGTTCGGGGACATCTCCAATCGCAGCAGCAATCTCGTCTTCATCAAATTCAGGGGGCTTGACGCGGATCTCGCTGTCTGAGCCCAGCTTTGGTGGCTCGCCCAGAGTCAGAGAGATATCGCTCTCGGTTCCCGCGCTCACCAGACGGACATCGCTGTCCGAGCCCATTTGCGGAGGTTCACCCAAGGAGAGGTGGATGTCATTGATCGTGTCGTCGCCGACCAGCTTCACATCGCTGTCGCTGTCCAGATCATTCACCAGTTTGACATCACTGTCGCTATCAAGTTCGGGCACCAGGTTCCCGACCAATCGGACATCACTGTCGGAGTCGGAGGGGATGGCGGGCTCGGGTTCAGTGGCCTTGATGATCATCGGCTCGTCAAAGACCAGCCGCACATCGCTGTCGGAGCTGTTGAGGGGATCGAGCGATTTGCGAATGACGGTCGGGTCGTCACTGGTGTCGTCGTCATCCAGGACCATCACCGATTCGTCGTCGATCTCCAGCTCATTCTCTGGAGTTCCCCAGACTGGCAGCTCCAGATCTTCTTCCGACTCGGGGAGATCGTCCATGAACATCGGGACTTCCGGGTCGGAGTCTGCCTGGCGACTGCGGGCCAGTTCCTCGATGTCTTCGACCTTAAATTTCCAGGTGCCTCGATCAGCGAAACCTCGGACCTCGCCTCGCTCACGGAGGCGGTTCAATTCATCATTTCGAAGGCCAAGCTGTTGAGCAGCTTCGTCGAGGCTCAGATATTTCTTGGGCGACATGGGACGATGGTCCAAAAAGATCAGTGATTGAGACTCGAAGAACGTTGCCGGAAAGCCGCTTTGTCGTCCATCGACCATATCGGGGCACGTCCCCTAATGTTCGCTGCAAAGTGATTGTTCTATGCACCTTAGCGATTGTGCGGCTGAATCGTTGTGTCGCGATTGCAACACGGGTTGCGGCATTGCAATCCAATTCTACGAGCCATTAGTCCCGAAGCAAGACTTTCTCCTAATCACCGAGATCTTCCCAGCTTGCCAATTTGCTTCGATGGTTCGCTTCCCACTGACCAGAATTACTGTTCCGACCCGGGAAATCGTTAAAGGCAGAACACTCGGAAATTCGATCCACAGATTGAATGCGGACATGCTCTATTTCGGGGCGTGTAGGCATTCCCTGGGATGCGGAGTCAATCATGCGAGCCTTGTGCCTTCTGGCGATGATCGGAGTCACTCTTTCGGGATGCGTGTCTGCACATCGAGCCTGGACGAACGAACTGGACAGTTGTGTTTCTCCATGTGACGAATGCGGCCCTAAGCCTTATAAGAGCTGTCTGTTCAATAAGAAAGGATTTGGCCACCGTGGTTCCAAGTGGAACTCGTGCGATCCTTGTGGCTCTGGATGTGGAGGTTGCTCGCCCTGCATGACCGATTGTGGAAGCTGCTCGGGAGGCTGCTCCAGCTGTGACCAGGGTGGCCAGGTCATGTATGACGGAGCATCAATGCCAGGAGGCTCTTCGTGCCAGTCCTGTCAGCAGAACGGCATGGCCATTCCAGTCACTCCCGGCAGCGAATTCTCCAATCCCGCTCAGCCGAACAATCCGACGCCCAGCACACCACCCGCGGCTGCTCCCGAAGGGGCTCCCGCTGAACAGGCACCCGAGCCCACCCATGCTCGCATGATGCAGCAGATGCAACCCATGCAAGTGATTCACGGCCAGCCGATGCAGATGCAACCGATGCACATGCAGCCCGGGCAAATGCAACCAGTGCAGTTGCAGTCAGTGCCAGCACAGTCCGCTCAGATGCAGCCTCTGCAGATGGTGCCACAGCAGACGATGGCGCCTCAGTTGCAGTCCCAGCGTACCAAGCCAGCTCAGTCCCAGCCTGTTCGTTACCAGGAATGGCTGCCCCTGACTCCCATGGCTCCGAACCAGATGCCTCCCGGTATGCAGACTCAGGTGCAGGGACAGACCACGGGCGGTGCTGTACAGCCTGTCCTGTGGGTCCCAGCTCAGACCACTCAGGCCCCAGCTCAGACGACGACTCAGCCTCAGGGCCAGGTGATCTATCAGCAGGCTCCCCTGCAGACAACGCCGACCGCTCCTTTGCTGATCCCCGCTCGCTAAGCGGATGATCGCCTGAGGTAACTCAGCGACCGATCCATGGAATTCAACTCGACGCGTCCATTGTGGTTTGATCCGCAATGGACGCGTTTGTTATTGGTAACTCCGGACTGACAAACCTCCGGACGGGCTAACTCCGGGTAAATACTCCTGAAACTCGCTCGGCCAGGCTCGGTGACTGGCTCGACATGGAAGCCAGATCGATCAGTTGGGCGATAATGCCATCGGCCGTCTGCTTATCTGCCTCCGCATGGAAGTTCGTGACGATCCGGTGTCGCAGGACCGGAGCAGCCACCGCTCGTACGTCGCTTTCATCGGCGTGCAGGCGGCCCTGAATCGCAGCCCGAGCCTTGGCGGCATGGATGAGGTGCTGACTCGCCCGTGGCCCGGCCCCCCAGGTGACGTACTTCTTCACGAAATCGGGGGCCTGCGGGTGGTTGTGACGCGAAAGACGTGAGAGCGACAATGCAAACCGAATGACCGAGTCAGACACCGGGATATCGCGAACGATCGACTGCAGCCGTTGCAACCTGTCTTCCGTGAGCACTGGTGTGAGTTTGGTGGAAGCCGACGAAGTCGTCTGGCGGACGATCTGAAACTCCTCGTCCTCGTTTGGATAATCGATCAGCACCTGGCACATGAAGCGGTCGAGCTGGGCTTCGGGAAGCGGATACGTTCCCTCCTGCTCGATCGGATTTTGAGTTGCCAGGACGAAAAACGGCACAGGCAGCGCATGACGCACACCACCGACCGTGACCTGATGTTCCTGCATCGCTTCCAGCAGAGCGGCCTGAGTCTTGGGAGGCGTGCGGTTCACTTCGTCGGCCAGCACCACGTTTGCGAAGATCGGGCCACGGATGAACCGTAGCTCGCGCTGGCCCGTCGAACGGTCCTCCTGAATGACCTCTGTCCCCGTCACGTCGGCGGGCATCAGATCGGGAGTGAACTGGACGCGGTTAAACGACAGCCCTAGACAATCGGCCAGCGACCGGACCATGAGTGTCTTGGCCAGACCCGGCACCCCGACCAGCAAACAGTGTCCCCCCGCCAGCACGCAGGTCAGCAACTCCTCGACGACCGTCTGCTGGCCGACAATGACTCGCCCCAGCTGCGAAGAGATCTCGCGAGCAGCGGCGTGGACCTGTTCGATATCAGAGGGAGCTGTCATGGGGGAGTCGTCAGTGATCAGTTGTCAGTGTGGGGGAAGACGGGGCATTCATTGGGTTTGGGCCGTGTCGACTCACACCCGCATCGGAACGCCGCGGTCGGCCATGTACTGCTTGGTCTCGGTGATCGTGTACTCGCCGTAGTGGAAAATGCTCGCGGCCAGGGCGGCACTGGCGCCCCCCTTGGTCACCGCTTCAAACATATGATGCGGAGAACCCGCTCCACCGCTGGCAACAACGGGAATCTCCACGGCGTCAGCAACAGCTCGGGTGATCTCGAGATCGAATCCGTTCTTCGTCCCATCGGCGTCCATGCAGGTCAGGACGATCTCTCCGGCTCCCAGCTGTTCGACCTCTTTGGCCCAGGCGACCGCTTCGAGACCAGTCGATTTGCGTCCGCCGTTGATGTGGACATCCCAGAACTCTTTGCCGTCCCGCAAGACCCGCTTGGGATCGATGTTGACCACGATGCACTGGCTTCCGAAACGCAGGGCAGCCTCGCGAACAAAGCCGGGATCGGTAACGGCAGAGCTGTTGATGGAAACCTTGTCGCAACCGGCCTTCAGCAGGCGGCGAATGTCATCCAGTGTCCGAATCCCGCCACCGACGGTCAGCGGCATAAAGACGACCTCACTCGTGCGCTGCACAACATCCAGAATGATGTCACGCTGTTCGTGGCTGGCAGTGATGTCAAGGAATACCAGTTCGTCGGCTCCCTCTGCTTCATACCGTTTCGCAATCTCCACAGGGTCGCCCGCATCGCGCAGCTGGAGGAAGTTGACCCCTTTCACGACTCGTCCGGCGTGAACATCAAGGCAGGGAATGATTCGCTTGGCAAGCATGCGACAGTTTGTCCTGGAATGGAAATCGAAGTGCCCAAGTATACCCACTCCCTGGTCCAGTCGCAGTCCCCACCTGGAAAATCTGGGGGAGGTATCCCGGAGACCAAACAGTTCCACTCGTCGCCGAAAAGGTCATGACAACAAAAAACGAGCGTGAGACAGGACTGTCTCACGCTCGTTGTGAAGGTCAATCAGACGGGTGCTGGTCATGCACCGGACTGTCCCTTAGAAGTCAAACCACATTCCCCCACCAATCAGAGTTTCATTCTGTCCGGCAAACGACCACTGCAAGGCGGGACCATCGTAGTACTGCATACCCACACGGAACAGGCGTTGCGATTCACTGCCCCGCCACTGCCAGCCAGCTTGAAACGTCACACTGGTGATGTATCCGAAGTCCTGCCGGGTATGGCCGTTGAGGGCCGCAAACGGAGCTCCACACAGACCGAAGGCCAGCGGGCTGTATTGGATTCCGTATTGGAACTCCAAGGGTTCAGCCCCATCCTCCCGACCGAGTGCATAGGCGATTTCGCCGTAAGTCTGCCAGTCGTCCGTGAGCTCATAGGTCACCCCGGTGATGAGCGAATCTCGCACGTAGTTCAGCCGGGGGAAGAACGGATTCGCAATCACAAACTCGTCACCCAGGTGCGAACTCAGGTGATAGTAACCCGCTTTCACATGCCACGGTCCCTCGGCCCAGGTGGACAGCAAGCCCACGCGGTAGTCAACCGCTTCCAGCTCGGTCGAGTTCGTCCCGGGCAAAACGCGGGTCAGAGCTGCTCCTTCGAGATCGAACTGCCAGCCTTGTGGGCGGTAAGCCCCGACGGTTCCATACCGCAGGAGCCCGACACGAGCACCCAGCGTACTTTCCATGACATTTCGACCGGCAGCGTCCTTGTTCCACACGTTGGCGATTCGAGGTTCCTTCTCGCCCGCCAGATAGGACCGGTACATCAGCCCGGATGGCATCAGCTGCCAGGAGAGCGCCGAGTGCGGGTTATTGAAGCCCGGATCGATGTACTCTCGTTGGGCAGGCATGGGGACGACATTTCCCTCACCGGAGTCGGAATATCCCTGAGGTCCGCCCGGGCTGTTCTGCATCACGGCAGGTCCAGAGGACTGCTCGCCTTCGAAGAGTGGTTCAGCGCCCTGAACCTGCTGGTAAATGATGGTTTCCCTCTGGTCGACCACTTCCTCGTGAGGTGGTGGTGGGATGAAGTCCTGGGACTCATCGGTAAATGCCACTCGTGACCAGAGTGATCTCGGCGGCTGGCTTTTCCCTCTCGCCCAGAGATCCGAGGGACTGATCAGAAAGACACAAAGACACCCGCAGACCAGGGCTGGCCATCGAAGGTTCTTTGCATTCACTGGAAGTGAGGATGAGGTAGCCATACGACCCATGCATTCAGTTATGCCGGGTGATCACTCGCCATGGAGTGACTCGACCCGAGCAACTGACTTCCTGAATCGACGGATATGCACGGGAAAATCGTGGCAACGGATAGTCCCGGAACACGAGTTCCAAGGATCGAATTCAAAATGACGGATACCCCCAAAAGGCAATTCAAGGGGAGTTTGCGGGCTGGGAAATCGAATACGCCCGCCTTCAGACTTCGGGCCGCACTGCTGGGCGAACTTTGCCGGTTTGGACCAGCAGATCACACGCAAAACCGTTCAAACCCTTAAGGTTTTACATCTGCGGTTCAGGATGCCTTTTTGGCGTCCGGGTAGCGGATTCGGCCGTGGTATACGCCAATCAGAGATTTCACCAGGGACTGCTCGATAATCCGAATGTCGCTCAACCGCAAAGAACACTCGTCAAACTGCCGGTCGAGCAACTTCTTCATGGTGATCGCGTGGACCAGATTCTCCAGCCGCTTCGGGGTGGGATCGGTCAGTGTCCGGCTGGCGCTCTCCACGGCGTCAGCGATCATCAGCACGCCCGCCTCGCGCGTTTGCGGCTTGGGGCCGGGGTAACGGAAGGACGACTCTTCCGTCTCGCCCATATCCGGTTGCTTTTCCGCCTGACGAGTCGCTTCGTGGTAGAAGTACTCCACTAGCGTCGTCCCGTGGTGCTGCTCGATAAAGTCGATCAGCTGTTTCGGGAGGTGGTGCTGCTGGGCCAGGTCGACGCCGTCTTTCACGTGGCCGATGATGATGAGGGTACTCATCGCGGGCGCCAGATGTTCATGGCGGCTCTCACAACCCGCCTGGACGTTCTCGATGAAGTACTGTGGCTTGAGCATCTTGCCGATGTCGTGGAAGTAGGCTCCCACTCGGACCAGCAGGCCGTTGGCTCCAATCGCGTCGGCTGCGGACTCCGCCAGACTCGCCACCGCGATCGAATGGTTGTAAGTCCCCGGAGCACGCCGTACGAGTTCCTGCAACAGCGGGTGAGAAGGGTCGCTCATCTCCAGCAGCTTGATCTCGGTCACCACGCCAAAGACCTGCTCCACAAATGGCAGGCTCCCCGCGACGAAGTATCCCGCAGCCAGCGACCATGCCGCCGACTTCAGGGCCGAAGTCAGCAAGTGGGTTTCCTGCAGCAGTTCGACCGACTGTGACTGAGCCACTCCCACACCGGCCACAACCAGAAAGTTCACGAATGCCGCCGACAGCCCCACCTTGATCAGCGTTGATCGCGATCGCACGCGATGCAGAGGGATCACCGCCGCAGCTGCGGTACTGACCAGCTCGACGAATTGGGGCAGCTGCGCCGTGGACCCGAGGGTGATCAATAGACTGAGAGCAAACGCCGTCAGCAGAGCCAGTTCCTGGTTGTAGGCGATCGCGAGAATCATTGTCGTGACCAGAAGCGGAACAATTTCCGCCCGCAGCGGGTCAAACGACAGCAGACGAGCCAATCCCGCAGTGACGACCAACGCGGCCAGATAGACCGCCAATCGTCCGATGTTCTTCACCAGTCGAGGTTCGTTATGGACAGCGTAGTAGCCCGTCAGAATCGATAACACAACAATCATGGCAAACAGGATGGCCAGTCGCGTGACACTGGTCGTCCAATTCATCTGCGACTTTTCGAACTCGTATTCAATATCCAGCTGGCGGAGTGCTTCGGGTGTGACCACCTGTCCCGGACGGACGATCAGGTCTCCGGCGTTGTATTCGATCTCCGCATTCTCGACAGCCTCGCGGGCTTGTCGCTGTTCGTCTTTCGTGGCCACCTGGTCGAAATGCAGAGTCGGCTTCGCCTTGACGATCAGCCAGTGGCTCAGCGCAGGCTGCAAGTTGGATCGCAGGCTGGGGAAAGAGAGCCACGTCTTGCCCAGTTCACCCGCATCGTTCAGCTGTTCGGGAAGACGAACCTGAGACCAGAGCCGCTCGACAGTCGGAGTGTTCCCCGTTTCTGAGATGACCCGCACCATCCGGTTGCTGGTGATGCGTTCGTCTTTGACCACTTCGGGGTCGACGATCCCCAACCGGCTTAACGGAGCAATGAAGCGCGCAAAATCTCCGACAATGTCATCGATACGCTGCTGGGCGGATTCCATTCCCGCAGTCGTCAGGTCATTGTGCAGGATACTAAACCGCTCTCGTACCTGCTCATCAGTTTTGACCCCGTAGGTCGCCGCATCGCGAACAGCCACAGGCAGCTTTCGATCCGTTGGCAGTACCATGCCAAAGGCCACTGCTGTCTCCTGCCCGTCCTTACTCTCTCGCAGGCGATCCAGTGATTCGGCAGCTGCGATCCGCCCCAGATCGGCACGCAATTGATCGGGGAGCGAGCTGAGTGTCTGAGGGTCGTGCTTGAAGATGAGTGGAACATTGCGTTCCGCATCGTCTTTTTTGCGGTTCGTTTCCTCGACATTCAAAACTTTGAAGTTGGTTCGAGCAGCGATTCCGTGTTCGGCGTACTGGCCCAGCCGGAAAGAAAACGGAGGCAACCACCCCTGCAGGACCACGATCAATCCCGCAACGGCAATCAGGCACATGCCCAATCGCAAAAGGATATCTCGATCCCGCAGGGCGTCCCAAGCCAAGGCGATGGTCGTACGACGCGGACGAGGTGCCGAGGTCTTCGACACGCGCGAACGTTTCTGGCCAAATCCGAACATCCGGCGGACTGCTCCTGCGAGCGATGAAGCGTCCCGGGGTCTGACTCAGACCCGACAGGCATCATGCCTGCCTGAGAGGGCGACCGACCCGATGGGCGATCCCCTGCTCGGTCGAAAGCCGGTTAGTGCTTCCGCCGGGGCGACTTGCTCGAATCGTCATCATACGCTTCAACGATCTCGCGTACGAGACGATGACGTACAATATCCATTCCCGTCAACTCTACGACAGCCACTCCCTGAATTGGTCGACACCTGGTCACTGCATCAATCAGCCCCGATTTCATCGAGGGGGGCAGGTCAGTTTGGGTAACATCGCCAGTGACCACAATGCGTGACCCCTCCCCCATACGGGTCAGGAACATCAGCATCTGGGTGGGGGTGGTATTCTGTCCTTCGTCTAGAATGATGAAGGTTTGGTTGAGTGTGCGGCCCCGCATGAAAGCCAGCGGCAGGATTTCAATCACATCTTCCTGCATGTACCGCTGCACCTGCTCAAAGGTCAGCATGTCGCTCATGGCGTCGAGCAGCGGACGCAGGTACGGATTGACCTTCTGCATCATATCGCCGGGCAGGAAACCCAGTTTTTCTCCGGCTTCGACCGCGGGACGCACCAGGACGATCTTGCGGATCTGCTGCCGACGCAGGGCATTCACTGCCATCGCGACAGCCAGGTACGTCTTGCCGCAACCGGCTGGGCCGGTACAGAACACCAGCTCGTGCTGCCGCATGGCGTCAACGTAGTGTTCCTGACCCTTGGTGCGTGGCCTGACGCTGCGGGCCTTCTCGAACAGGTCGATCTTGGCCTCGGGCGAGGGATCATTGCCCGGGACTGGAATGCCCAGCACCTTGGCCAGGTCTTCCTCCTTGAGAACTCCCTTACGGCGGACCAGCGGCAACAGCTGTTCCAGAACCTCGCGAGCGTGCGGAACCTTGTCCTCCGGGCCATCCAGAATCAGGTTCTCACCCCGCAGGATGATTCCGACGCCCAAATGCTCCCGCATCTGCCGCAGGTAAACATCCTGCGGTCCAAACAACAGCCGAATGTCGTCTTCCGGGCTGAGTGGTATCTGTTGAGTCGTCATGAGCGGGTCAGTCAGGTCAGCGTGCCAGAACCGGCGTACGATTTACCGGGAGTAGGTCCCAGACACCATCTTAGAGAGCAGGTTCGCGGGGGAACAGGTATGGATCGGAGTGAAATAGCCCGTTGGGCCCGGCCTTCAGTGGGATTTGCGACTACTTCCCATTCAATCGGATCTGCAGTACTGGCATCCTGGCCCGAATCTCTTGCATCACCTCCGAGTCCACGCTGAGGTTGTCAATCCATAAGGATGTGAGCTGTGGCATGCTATCCAAGTGTTTTGCGGCGGCTTTGGTGATTTTGGCGGTCTCGCCCGAAGTTCTGCTCATCAAACAGAGGTGTTGAATTCCCTTCAGCTGAGCAACTCTCGCGATCAGGGCGTCGTCAATTGGCGGTGGAGTCATCACCCCTTGCTCCAGGAGTTGTTTTTTCCTCCGGTCTGAACAGGTCCAGAGACTCAGGTTTGTGATCGTGATCGGCTGGAGGAGCGGTAGGGTCTCGTCAGTCAGCTGAGTCACATCCAGGCTGATCGCTAACAGGCCGCGAATCTTCTGGAGTTTTGCTAACCCGGAAGCCGTGAGAGCTGTGGATGCAATATCCAGGTAAGCCAGACGAGTACATCCGGCAGCCAGTTTCTCGATGGCACGATCCGTGATCTGGGTATCGCCAAGATGAATGGAGCTGAGTCGGGGATTCCGGACCAGTGACGCCATTCCGGCGTCGGTGATGTTGTTGCCAGTCAGGTTGATGGTCATCAGGCGAGTGTTCTGCTCCAAAGCCACCAGTCCCTGATCCGTGACCTGAGCATCGCGGCAGGCAAGATGGCAGACATTCGGACTGCTGGCGATGTGAGTAAAGCCGCGATCAGTGACGTGCGGGCCCGACATATCTACGAATCTAAGAACCCCCAGTTCAGACAGATCCATCTGGAGAATCGCGTCGTCAGTCAGCTCCTCGTTGTAGACCTGCTGTCCCGGAATCCAGCCTCTGTCACGTGGTCCCAGGTTCAGGTCTTTCGTGGTCTGCCAGCCGAAGAGAGCCTGCAGATTCGCAAGCATCTTCTCGACAAGCGTCGTCGTCGTGAATTCAGTCACTTCTCCGTGGACCGACTGGATTGCCCGCATCGTCGGGGAGACGGGAGTTGCGATGATGGCAACTGCAGAGATGCACAGCAGCAACCCGGCGAATACCACCAGGTACCTGGACCATGTGGATTTGAAAATGGATCCAACGACTCGCCCGGGCATTTTACCTCTCCGATTCAATGAGTGAAGCTGCAATA
>QWOR01000015.1 GCA_003669575.1 Planctomycetota bacterium
CATGGTCCCGGCTCCCAGAATACGCCCAGCAGAGGGACTCGGCCCCCTGCAGATTGGAGGGATATTCGTGGCGGGACTGTTCGGGTTGGGTGTCGTCATCTGGTTCATCCCCCGAAAAAGACGACCCGTCCGTAGCCTCGCGATGACACAGACACACGTAGACCCTCTGTGGAATCCGCTTGGGTCTAGTGATGTAAATGAACCGGTTCCGACGGGGGCGTTGAGTTCCAGCCTGCTCGACAACATGGTCCATGAGACGGACTCTGGTGGGGCAACTGTCCCACACGATGGGCAGTAAAGTCGAGAAAACTCTCACCATGTTTCACGGCTTGAATTCACTCGTCACCACGGCTGGTGTCCGTCCTGCGATTGATTGCGTCTCTTAATAACGGATGACTGAGACTTCGAACTCAATTCCTGACCTCGGAGAGTTTTATGGCAAAGTATACAGTCGCAATCATCGGCAGCACGGGGCGAGGGGATTATGGGCACGGCCTCGACGCGGTGTGGAAGGACTTTGACGATTGCGAAGTCGTCGCTGTCGCCGATTCCGATCCTCAGGGACGTGAGAAGGCGATTCCGCGAACCGGCGCAGCAAAAGGCTACGCCGACTATCGCGAGATGCTGGAGAAGGAGCGACCGCAGATCGTCGCCGTCTGCCCCCGCTGGGTCGATCAGCATCGCGAGATGATGCTGGCCTGTGCGGAGTATGGCTGTCATATGTATCTGGAAAAGCCCTTCTGCCGCACTCTGGGGGAGGCGGATGAAATCATTCGTGCGTGCGAAATGCGGCACCTGAAGGTGGCTGTGGCGCACATCGCCCGGTACTCACCCCAGCTGTTGCAAGTGAAGAAGCTGATCGATGCGGGAGAGATCGGCGAAGTGCTGGAGATTCGAGCCCGGGGGAAGGAAGACGCCCGTGGTGGGGCGGAGGACTTGTGGGTGCTCGGTACTCACGTCCTCGATCTGATGCGGGCGTTTGCCGGACAGCCGGAATCGTGTTTCGCCACGCTGTATCAGCAACGCAAGAGAGCGACTCGCGACCAGATCAAGCCGGGCAACGAAGGTCTCGGGCCACTCCTGGGCGATCGTGTTGATGCGATTTACCGGTTCCCGAACGGAATTACCGGGTATTTCTCCTCCCAGCGAGGGGCGGGTGGAAACCCCAATCGGTTCGGCCTGCGGATTCTGGGGACCAAGGGGGTGATTGATCACCCCAGCGGTTACGGACACGCGGCTTACCTGATGAACGATGCCCACTGGTCTGGGCCAAAGGCAACCGCCAAATGGAGAGCGATTTCCAGTCATGGAATCGACCAGCCCGAGACACTGACTGCGTTTGACTACGTCACGGGTAACCCAGCTGTGGCTCGTGACTTGATTCAGGCCATCGAGCAGGACCGGGCACCCAAGTGCTCACTCGTCGAAGCCCGGGGGACAATCGAGATGGTGATGGCCGTTTTCGAATCTCATTGCAAGAACGCTCCGGTGGTCTTGCCCATGAATATCCCGAATCACCCACTAACCGAATGGGTCGGATGAGGTTCTGGACCGAGCGGTTCACCTGTCGATTTGAAGTCGGAATTCAGTCGCAGAAACGGTGTGAGGACCGCAGTTCCTCGCACCGTCCTGTGTCAGTCTATTCCGACAATCTGGCATTGTTGGGACAGCACAATCCCTCTCCATTGCCGGGATTGAACGAACACTGATGCCAGACCGAGAATTGACGGTCTTTGAGGGGGGATCACCGAGGAAAACACCATTCAACCAGTGGGTGTTGATGCGTTCTCTCACCGGCCAGAACTTCGCCCGTAGTGTGGAAATTTGCTACTGGGAACGCTATTCTCCGCGCGGACATTGAGACAGAGGACAGAGTCTGTGGCCGGTGACTGGAACGGCAATCTGTGCCCTCCAGCGTCTGTACGCGGTGAGTGTTGCTCGAATTGCCGCTCTCGGTGCCCGGATTCGGTTCGTAACACACAGTGACAGGATTTTCTCATGAGTATGGCGATCGCCTTTGTGAAGGCCCGGCAGATTCTGGACAGCCGCGGTAACCCCACCGTGGAAGTGGATGTGGAGCTGGAAGACGGCACTCTCGGACGGGCAGCTGTCCCCAGCGGAGCCAGCACCGGGGCTCACGAAGCCTGTGAACTCCGCGATGGTGACAAGGGAGTTTACCTCGGTAAGGGCGTGCTGAAGGCCGTCCAGAACGTCAACGAAGAACTCGCCGACCTGCTGGAAGGCATGGACTCGTTCGATCAGGCCAGCATCGACCATGCGATGATCGAGTGCGATGGCACGCCGAACAAGTCGCGGCTCGGTGCCAATGCCCTGCTCGCCTGTTCGATGGCGACCGCTCACGCCGCTGCCAAGGTCAGCCTGCAGCCGCTGTTCCGCTACATCGGAGGTGTCGGAGCCAATCGTCTGCCCGCTCCGATGATGAACATCATCAACGGCGGTGCACATGCCAACAACGGCATCGATCTGCAAGAGTTCATGGTCATGCCGCTCGGTTTTGACACCTTCAGCGATGCACTGCGAGCCGGAGCCGAAGTGTTCCACACGCTCAAGAAGGTCTTGCACGACAAGCATCTCTCCACAGCTGTCGGTGATGAAGGGGGCTTTGCTCCTGACATCAAGAACAGCGAAGAAGCGATCCAGATCGTTCTGACCGCTATCGAAAAGGCCGGTTACAAGCCCGGTGAGCAGATCAGCCTCGCCCTCGATTGTGCCTGTACTGAACTCTACGACTCGAAGACCAAGACCTATACCGTCGAAGGTCGCAAGCTTGACCAGGCAGGCATGGTCGAACTCCTCGCTGGTTGGGCTGAGAAGTACCCGATCTGCTCGATCGAAGACGGCTGCTCGGAAGACGATTGGGAAGGCTGGAAGATGCTGACCGATCGCCTCAAGGGCAAGAACGTCCAGCTGGTCGGTGACGACCTGTTCGTGACGAACAGCAAGCGTCTCCAGATGGGCATCGATCAGGGCGTGGCCAACAGCATCCTGGTCAAGGTGAACCAGATCGGCACACTGACTGAGACGATTGAAGCGGTGAACCTCGCCTTCCGCAATGGCTACACAGCTGTGATGAGCCATCGTTCGGGCGAAACCGAAGACACGACGATCGCTGACCTGGCCGTCGCTCTCGGTACTGGTCAGATCAAGACGGGTTCGGCGAGCCGGACCGACCGGATCGCCAAGTACAACCAGCTGTTGCGGATCGAGGAAATCCTCGGAGCCAACGCAGTCTACGGCGGCACGATTAAGTAGAACTCTGGCGAGCGTCCGGTGTGAACCGGATGGTTCTTGTCGCCGCGATCGATGTTGAATGACCACAGCCAGCTCATCCCTTCGGATGAGCTGGCTGTTTTCTCTCCCGGAGCGAATCATGAGCCATCCCCGTGACGATGTGCACGCCCCACCACCCCCGCCGCCTCCACCACATCGCGATCCTGCCCTGGTGTTGCTGGTCGCTGGGCTGGTCCCGATTGCTGTGTCGGCTGCCGCAGCTGCGACGAGCATCTGGGGGACCGACCCGGTCGTGTCTCGAACCGCCTGGATTGTTCTCGCTGTTGTCGGGACGGCAACGATGATTTCCGCAGCTGCTTGTGTCCGGCCTCGGAAATTCCGCGAACACGCATCACCGGGCAAAGACCAGAAGTCACCCCAGGATTCCTGAGTCATTACTGATCTGACAGCGGAGCAAGACCGGGAACAGCCTCCCGGAAAAGTCATCGTAACCGATACTGGCCGTATGTTTGGCTTGTGCCTGGTCAGGAAAGACCGTCTCAGCTCGTTCCTCGCCGTGGTCCATGGGTGTTCGGGTCGATGTTAGCCGTGTCTGGGTAGGAGGTTTTCCACCCTCGCACGAAGAATCCTCGACCAAATGTCCACGGACGGGAAACAGCCATGTCACAAGAAAAAACTCCACAGCTGACCGACCTCCAGATGGCTCTGAATCTGGTCAGCAAGATTGAGAAGCAGGCCCAGCGAATCGACGATCCGGAACTCAAGCGGATTCTGTTGATCTCGGGATGCGACATCATCGATCGCGTGCTGGAACAGCAACAAACCCGCGTGGCCGCGTAACGAGAGTTGCATCATCGGACGCTGAGCGATTTGCGACCTCTCGACACGTCGGCAGCTCATCCTTTGGATCTCGCCTCATCAACGCGAAACGTGCGTGAGGCCGATGTTTTGGGCTGTCTCTTACAACAAATACGCCGGTGGGAATGAAGTCCCACCGGCGTATTTTGATTGAGTTCGAAGCCATCGCTGATACGTTATTCAGGCCGTTGCGGCCGCTCGCCGCCGTTCTGGCCCTGACCGCCGTTGCCACCCTTACCGCCTTGACCGCGCGAACCTGGCTGCCCCTGGCCTGCACCACGGCCTTTGCCACGCCCGCCGGGCCCACCTTGTCCGCCGCCGGGGCCACGTGGAGGTGGGCCCTTGGGAAGAAGCTCATCAGGTGTCAGTTTACCGTCTCCATTGGCATCCAGCTTCATGAGTGATGCCGACGCGTTGGCGATCTCTTCGGGGGATAACTCACCGTTCCTGTCAGTATCCAGAGCCGCTGTGACCGGGAAGAACCTCATGGCTGCTTCGCGGTTCATTCCACCCGGGCCTCCTGGACCTCCGCCTGGACCTCCGCCTGGTCCGCCAGGCCCTCCACCGGGACCACCTGGGCCACCGGGCCCCCCGTCAGGAGGACCGTCCTCTAAACCACCTTGTCCGCCATCGCCACCATTTCCGTTGCCCTGCGTCTTGTTACCGCCTTTGCCCGGTCCGTCAGCCACCGCGAACGTAAAGGCAAACAACCCCAATCCAGCAGCGAGTGTTGCGACGAAGTGTGTCTTTTTCATAGCTGTATCCAATGTGAGAACATGCAGAGGGGATCAATGGCCAAGCAACGCGGTCTTCAATACCCCATATCAGCTTAAACACCGTAAAGCGGTTCTGGTTCCGAAAAAAGAAAATATGCTGTGAATCAGATTACGAGGCAAATCAGCTGACCTGACCGACACGGGTTTCAACACGTCTTTGCGGAAGCGTGCAAGTCGGCGTCGACCATCATTTCGACCAGTTGCCGGAAGCTGATTTTTGGCTGCCATTTGAGGGAAGTGCGGGCCTTCGTCGCATCACCCAGCAGCAGGTCGACCTCGGCCGGACGAAAGAACTGCGGAGAGATCCCGACCAGGGTTTGCCCCTGGGGGCCGATCCCCTTCTCGTCCACGCCCGTTCCAGTCCACTTGAGCGGCAAACCCGCCCGCTGGAAGGCCAACTCACAGAACTCACGGACGGTGTGGGTCTCGCCGGTGGCAATCACGAAGTCCTCCGGCTGGTCGGCCTGGAGCATGAGCCACATCGCTTCAACGAAGTCCCCGGCGAAGCCCCAGTCTCGTTTCGAGTCGAGATTGCCGAGGGTCAGCGGTTCGATCCGCCCGTGCTTGAGTTCAGCAACCGCTTTCGTAATCTTGCGGGTCACGAACATCTCGCCCCGCCGTGGGGATTCGTGGTTAAACAGAATCCCATTGACCGCAAACAGGCCGTACGACTCGCGGTAGTTGCGAGTGATCTCGAAGGCAAATGCCTTGGCACACCCATACGGGCTGCGCGGGTGGAATGGCGTGGTTTCCTTCTGCGGGGTCTCGACGACCTTGCCGAACAGTTCCGAAGAGGAAGCTTGATAGAACCGAGTCGTCAGTCCCAGCTGTCGGATGGCGTCGAGGATGCGGAGCGTACCGAGACCGGTCACCTCGGCGGTGTACTCAGGGCACTCGAAGCTGACATGGACATGCGACTGAGCTGCGAGGTTGTAGACCTCATCCGGCCGTGACTGGTCGAGGGCATGATAAATCGACGGAGTGTCGGCCAGATCCCCCTGGCACAGATGTAACCGCGCTGCGATCTCCGGACCGAGCAAGTGTGCAATGCGCGACGTGTTCTCACTCGAGCTGCGACGCACCAGTCCCCAGACCTCGTAGCCCTTCGCCAGCAGGAACTCCGCCAGATACGAACCATCCTGCCCCGTGATCCCGGTAATCAGAGCCTTGCGACCAGTGGCAGGGGGGAGTTTCATGGAATGGTGCTCGTTGCGGGAAGAGATGGGGAAGAGGAGGAACACTAATCTTCACTAATAGGCACTGATCCGGAGAGTTGTTTGAACATGTCGCCAAACTGAGGAAACAGATTTCCATGCCTTCCTGATGAGTGCAGATCAGTGAAGATTAGTGTTCCCCTCCCCCTTCTTATTAATCCTCTGAATCACTCACTCGGGTTTACGCTGCGCGGAAGTAGTTCATGGCGTTCTAGAACAGCTTCAGTCCGTCACCATCGCCCTTGAGCCCCAGCCGCGTACAG
>QWOR01000080.1 GCA_003669575.1 Planctomycetota bacterium
CATCCGGAGCCAGGACCGCCCGCTGGGTGACTTGCTCCGCAGCCTCCAGATAGCGTTCAAACAGCACCGGCGGCAGAGTCAGCACGTCGCCGATGTTGTCGAATCCATATCCAGTGTCATCCGCCGGAAAAGAACTGGCAGGCTGAAAGTCGACGCCGAATAAATCGCGAACTGTGTTGTTGTACTCTGAGCGATTGAGTCGACGGACAGTCACTCGGCCCGGAAACACCGCCTCGTCGCACTTCAGAGTCATGGCATGTGAGTTGATCCAGTCGATCATTTTCTGACGCTCGTCATCAGCGGGCTGCGGATGGTCGACGGGCGGCATAATCTTGTTGGTGA
The DNA here is from genome assembly GCA_003669575.1 of Planctomycetota bacterium. Classification (GTDB taxonomy): domain Bacteria; phylum Planctomycetota; class Planctomycetia; order Planctomycetales; family Planctomycetaceae; genus TH-plancto1. Next base: position 343 of record QWOR01000080.1, read on the forward strand.
GCTGAACATGGATCTTCTTCCAGAGGGCTTTGTCGCGGGTAGCGGCTCGGCTCTCTGTCAGTGCCTCCAGTACGACTCCGGCTTTCGCATTGTCCCCCTGATGGCAATCTCCGCAGTATTTGGTGAGAAGGGGGAGCACATCGGATTGGTAGTTCAATTCCAATCCGGGATCTGGGACGGGGCCCGTCGACGCGTCATCACTCCGGATCACTCCGCTCGTCACGAGCCCAAGAACGAAAACGAACGCCGGGAGAATGAGTGTTCGCATGATGGATGACTTCTGGGAGGTGGGAGTCAGGCAGGAGTCAGCAGGTCACGTCCAGGTCAAACTGACGGAGCCCCCAACTGTTCAAGCGGCGACTCAATGATAACCGATTCCTGAGCCCCGAGTCCCTTGCGCAGCCGGAAATCTGAATGATCACGAGCTTCCTCCGGCATGCGAGTTCGCATCTGGAGTCACGTCAGAGTCTCCCCGATTGACTTCTGGGAGAGGCGGCGACACGATGGCCGTATCGACTCCCCCAAGGGGCACAATTCAAAAACTGTTGCAGGTGTCGCTTGCGATCCGACTCCAAAATGTATGAGCCTCCCATACCCATGAAGTGGAGCAGGGCAAGCATGTGGATGGTGCTCCTGTTTTTGGTGGGAACGTCCGCGCAGGCAGCAGCCGCCGACTGGAAAGCCGGAATCTCCAAAGTCGACATCACACCACAAAAGCCGATGTGGATGGCGGGTTACGCGTCGCGCGATCATCGAGCGACCGGGACGCAAACCCCGCTGTGGGGCAAAGTCCTCGTGCTGGAGGACGCGCGAGGTCAACGCGTGGCTGCGATCACGCTCGATCTGATTGGAATCGATGAAGCGACCTCGAACTCACTCAGGCTGCGGATCACGAAGGAACATGGACTGGAGCGGGCTCGTATCGCGATCTTCTGCTCGCATACCCACTGTGGTCCGGTCTTCGGCAACACTCACCTTTCTCACTACACACTCCCGGATGAGGAAAAGTCTCTGGCAACGGAGTACACAACCGGGGTACTCGACAAGATCGTTGCAGCTGTGGGTTCTGCGATCACGGACCTGACTCCCGCTGAACTTCAATGGAGTCGCGGCAAGGTCGGATTCGCGGTGAATCGTCGCACAAACAAAGAGTCCGAGGTTCCGGCACTTCGCGCAGCTGGGGAACTGCTGGGCCCCGTCGATCATGATGTCCCGATCCTGCAGGTGAACTGCGAGGATCACATCAAAGCGATCGTCTTCGGGTATGCCTGTCGCGCCACAACGCTCGACTTCTATCAGTGGTGCGGAGACTACCCCGGATACGCGACGCAGGAGTTGGAATACGATTACCCCGGGACAATGGCGATGTTCTGGGCAGGCTGCGGTGGCGATCAGAACCCCCTGCCTCGCGGCACGGTCGACAAGGCAGAGGACTACGGCGAACGTCTGGCCAAGGAGATTGAGTCATCCCTGCTCGCGGGATCCAATCCCATTACGGGGGATCTGGATGTCCGCTATGACGAGCCGGAGATTGCCTTTGCCAGCACCCCGACCACCGAGCAGATCGAAGCCCAGTTGAAGTCGACCAATATCTATGAAGTCGGACGAGCAAAACAACAGCAGCACGAGATCGCGACCCTGGGGAAGGTGCGGTCGGCTTATCCCTATCCGGTGCAGACCTGGAAGCTCGGCAATGGTCCGGTCTGGGTGATCCTGAGCGGTGAAGTCCTGGTCGACTACTCGATCCGATTGAAGACCGAGTTGCGGGCGAAGTACCCCGATCGCATCGTGTGGGTTGCGGGGTACGCCAACGATACGATGGCCTATATCCCCTCGTTGCGCGTCCTCAAGGAGGGCGGATATGAAGGGGAATCATCAATGCTATACTACGGTCGCCCCAGCCCCTGGGCCGACACGATCGAGGAGCAGATCGTGACCACAGTCCAGGCCCAGGTTCAGTCTCTGCTGGGGGCACCTGCTCCTGTCCAATAGTGCGAATCGCTGGGTGATTCGACGGGTCTCGCAACGTGTTCTGTCTGAGAAGATCGGGAAATCGATGCAGTTGGCGAATCAGGTCGCGGTCGTCACTGGCGGAGCCAATGGGATCGGCGAGGCACTCTGCCGTCGTTTTGCTCAGGAACGGGCTCGCGGAGTCGTGGTCTCGGATATCAATCTGGATGCCGCACGCGAACTGGCTGCGGAAATCGGTGGCGTCGCCATCCGCTGCGATGTGAGCCAGGAAGCAGAAGTTCAATCACTGGTTGGACAGGTCCTTGATCAGTTTGGACAGATTGACCTCTTTGTCTCCAACGCCGGAGTCACAGCCAGCGGCGGAATTGAGGTCGAGGACTCCGAATGGCAACGGCTGTGGGATGTGAACCTGATGGCTCATGTCTATGCAGCCCGGGCGGTCTTGCCATCCATGCTGGAACGGGGCGAGGGGTACCTGCTGCAGACCTCCTCAGCTGCCGGATTGCTGACCGAAATTGGCTCCGCTCCCTATTCCGTAACCAAGCATGCAGCTGTGTCGTTTGCAGAGTGGTTGTCGGTGAAGTACCAGCGGCGGGGCATCCGCGTGTCATGCCTCTGTCCAGCCGGAGTGTCGACGGAGTTCCTCGATCTGAACGACCCGGTGCACCAGTTCCTGCACTACACCTCGGTGACCCCCGAAGCGGTGGCCGATTGCGTGATCCAGGGGCTGTCCGAGGAAAAATTCCTGCTCACTCCGCATGCCGAGGTCAACGAATTCTTCCGATTCAAGACCGAGCAGTATGATGCCTGGCTGAAGAACTTTGCGCGTGTGAATCAAAAGATGGAACGCATGCAGGCCAAAGAGGTCGCTCGTCGCACGATTGATCCGAATTAGGGCCAGCCCGTTCGTCTGGTCTCAACGCCACGAAAGTTGACAGCGGAAGTTGGAAACTTTCGCGTTATTTCGCGGGAGCCTTGGAGCCCAGCATGGACTGCACCTGCTCGTGAACCTTGCCCACGATGATCTCTTCCACATTCTGGGCCCAGATGCCCGGGCGACCGTAATACAACATGGCATATTCCCCTTCGTAGCCACCTTCCTTCAGGACGCGCAGCGAGGGGATGTAGGCCATGACATCATTCGCATACCCCGCGACCCAGACTGGCTTCACGCCCGTTTGCATGCGAATTTCCGTCTTCAACCGAATTGCGTAGTCGATGACCACTTCCCCGCCCAGAATGACCCACAGCGGGCCATCGCCGAGCTTCCACGTCTGAACCGGGTACGCATAACTCGGGCGCAGCTGGCCAGTCGTCTCAATCTCTTTCTTGAGCAGTTTCGCCCGTCCGACTTCGTAACGGTCTGAGGATGTTAAATTCGCTTCGATCCGCTCTTTGGTCAACATCTTGTCGAAGCCAATCTCCGGCTCTTCATATCGAACATCGAGATTGCCCGTGATCGGTTGAGTCGACACGGACACTGCAGTCTGGACGGCAGTGGCGAGCTTGTTTCCGTACTCCTGGGCCAACTCAACTGTGCGGCGAGGGAGTGGGTTCTGGTCGGCACCACAACCCGCCCAGAACATCGCCAGCGTTCCAGGATTCTTCTCCTCGACATCGATCATGGCATAGCCGGGGTAGTCTCCACACCACTCGAAGAATGACAGTGTCGTCGAGTGACAGGCATACCCGAACACGAGCGCCTTCAGCGAGTCCCCGCATTTCACCTTCAACACCGGCACATCGTGATCACTGGGCCCCAGCAGCTGCCCCGCAGCCCTCAGTGCGGGAACTTCCGCCTCCTTGTTCGTCCGGCGATTCACGGCGAAGTCCGTGTGTCCGTTGCCCCACGAGAGTTCCGCCGGAGCCAGATCAGACTTGGCCTGCCCGACCGCCACGACGAGTTCATCAATCAGTGTTGCGGCATACTCCGTAATCAGCTGTTGATCTTCGTCTGAGAGGAGGTACATCGACAGCAGGTTGCTGCCCACAACCGGGCCGCAATGCGTATGTGAGCAGAGCAGCGCGATTCGTGAACGATCGAATCCATGCTCTTTCTCAATCTTCGCTCGCAATGCGTTGGATGTCGCCAGATCGATGCCGACCAGATCGAGCGTGATCGCTACGACCCGTTCACCCCGTCCATCTTCCAGTACCAGAACCTTGCCCCACAGCTTAGTTCGAGTGGCTTCCGCACGATGATCGCGAGAAGCATAGCCGGACATCCACATCGGTTTGTCGGGTGTGATATCGGCTTTCGCAACTCCGGCCTTCCAGTCCGAGGCCTCTGCAGCAGTTGCGATCAGACTCAATGCTGCCAGTCCCAGACACAGAGAAATCACGCGTGTCTTGCGAGTCAGCTGCGATACGGCTTCAACCAGCAACATATGAACTCTCCGAAGGGGGCGAAACGCAAAGCGTAGCCACCTCATCGTCTCGCTGCATCAGCGAGATGTCAATTCGGCGGATGTGCAGACTCTGGAATCAGTCTGGTATCCCGTCCGCATTCGAACCCGGTTCAGCGACGGATATCTTCTTCACGCCACGGATGAGACAGGCATGTCCATTCCACTGCTGAACTGGCGTAATGAATCTCCGTTACTTCTTCTGCCAGCGATCGCTTTTCTCCATGACGGAGCGAGGAGCGTCGCCATCGAGCCAGATCTGGGCCTGTTTGTCGCCCTTCAAATAGGCATCCCAGAAGGCAGTACTCAGGGCCAGGATCACCCTGTGATGGTTGGGGTTTCTCTCTGCCCGTTCACCGGGAAGAGCCCGGTCCGTGAAGGCCGAGTGCTCTGCCTTGTCAAGAACCAGCTCATACTTGTGCCCCGGCGGTAACGCGGGGTACACAGCCAGTCGCGATTCCACGGTCTGGCCTCCGATGGCCGACACATCGTTCGTCCCGGTCATTATCAACCAGGGAATCTGCACCTGACTGAAGGCGGTCTGGGGATCGCCCACCGAGGGAGAACTCGGGCTCATAGGCAGTGCAGCCTTAATGCGAGGTTCGGTCAACTTTCCATTCGCGCGTGGACGGCCCTGCCCACTGACAGCCTGTGTCGTCATCGCTCCGAATGAATGCCCCGACATGCCGACCCGAGTCAAGTCGAACACCCCGTGCAGCTGGTGGGACGAGTCGGCATTCCACTTCTCCAGCTGGTTCAGCACGGCGGGGACATCTTGAGCCCGGAGCAGAAAGTTCTCGGCATTGGCGGCCTCCCGCATGGCATTCATGATTTCGCGAGGACGCTTCCCCTTCCAGACCGATGTGTCACTCCCGGGGTGTTGCAGGAAGACGGTCACATAGCCACGGCTGGCCCAGTGCTTACCCAGGTATGGCCCCATCTCGCGCGAGCCACCGAGGCCATGGCTGAACAGCACCACTGGAGCGGACTTCAGCGACTCACAGCGGTAAATGCGAATGGGGATGTCGCGATTGCGGGCCTCGTCGTGGACTGTCAGGTCGACGATGTCGACCTGCTCCGTCAGGAGGGGCGTCAACGGATCGTATCCCCCACTCCTGGCACCTTCAGCGGGCAATGAACTGCTCAAGGAGCAAAGCCCCAGCACGGTGAGACAACACATCACTAACGTCTTCGGTCGACACGACCAGTAAGAGCGGACGAACATGACATCAACTCCAGAACTCACCGCCATGGAGGGAACTCTTGCAGCTGCGGATGTCAGAGAGACTTACTCTGAGTCCGACGCAGAAGCCTGGATCGCTGCACTCTCTTTCGCGGGTATGAGTATTAACACCGAGTTTGTGAGCAGGTATCGCGAAATGCGTCAGCTTGAGAGACATTCGGGGGAAATTTACGCAGGCTACCCATCTGAACAGCGAGTTTGAGTTCATGGGGCGAAATAATCACAGGGTTAGAAATCGGCCTTGAGGAGACCATCCATCTTGCTATAAGAACAGCACTCCTCTCAACCCTCTTCTTTCGAGGCACGCATGGCTGATAATCCTCTGAATCCACCGACCGCCGCCCCCCAGGAACAAGAAGGTCAGGTTCGTATTGAAC
>QWOR01000200.1 GCA_003669575.1 Planctomycetota bacterium
ACTCATTGGAGACTCGCAGGATTGCAGGGACGGCTTGCGCTCCTTTACGGGTCGTGTGGACTTGTCCGCACGCGCTGTGAATCCCAGGAGGAGTGGGGAATGTTGGCTCGTTACTTGATGTTGGCCGCACTGGTACTCGGTCTTGCTGGGCAGGCCGAAATGGCTTGGGCAGAGGATGCCGCGAAGACTCCGGATATTAAGACGGAGTGGGCAGGTCTCGTCAAAGAGATGGAGATTTTCACGGAGAAAATGGAGGCACTCAAGCTTCGCTTCTCCAAGGCGACCGCTGCCGAGAAAAGCAAAATCGCGAAGGAAGCCGACGGTCTGGGCCGCAAGTTTCAGACGGTTGTATATCCCCGCTTGATGGAGCTGGCCCCGGAAATCCTGAAGATCAATCCGGAGGATTCCGTCGCAGCCGAACTGACTCTGCAGACGCTGTTCTCCAAGAACCAGTATGCCGAGTTGGTGCGTGTTTCCGACGTGGTACTGAAGAAAGATCCCAAGTCGCAGCTGGCGTTGAATTTTAACGGAGTCGGAAGGTACGCCACGCATGACTTCGAAGGGGCCGTGATGGTCCTGAAAGAAGCCGAGGCTGCGGGAGTGATCATCCCGAATCTGGGCGGACAATACCTCGACTCCGCTGAGCAATACATCGATTTCTGGAAGAAAGAGCAGGCCATCCGCGCCAAAGAAGACGCAGCCACTGGCGATGCTCAGCTCCCCATTGTGAAGCTCAGCACGAGCAAAGGCGACATTGAAATCCTGCTCTTCGAGGACGAAGCTCCCAATGCGGTCGCGAACTACATCAGCCTGATCGAGAAGAAGTTCTACGACGGGACCAAGTTCCACCGCGTCATCCCCGGCTTCATGGCACAGGGGGGCGACCCGAACAGCCGTGACAATCCCGCTGAGGCGGGCAGCGGCGGTCCGGGATACTCCATCCCTTGCGAATGCGAATTGGAGAACGCCCGTCTGCACTTCGCGGGTTCGTTGAGCATGGCTCACGCCGGGAAAGATACGGGCGGTTCGCAGTTCTTCCTGACCCACCTGCCCACTCCTCACTTGAATGGCAAGCACACGGTCTTCGGTCGGGTCATCAAGGGGCTCGACGTTGTCGAAGCACTCGAAGTCGATGACGACATCAAGTCGGCAGCCGTGGTTCGCAAGCGGAAGCACGAATACACCCCCAAGACGATCCCCGATTCGAAGTAACATGATTTCGTAAATCACAGATACAGGGCCACGCGGAGTCATCCTCGTGGCTCTTTGTCATGGCAGATCACTCATTCAGGACCTCTCGATGCCGTGGAGTCAGTACCAGTTCGGTCACACACTCCGCGTCCTGCGGGAGATAGTCGCCTGCCTCTGCGTCCTGTTTTTGTGTCTCGGTGGGCGACCTTTTCTCCACGCCGCTGACGAGCCGCTGGTGCGGGTGACGTATCAGTCGCCGGGACAGCCAACTTCACCCGACACTCCTCCACTCCATGAAGAGAAAGCCGTCGAGGGGCGTATCCGGGTTCAGGCTGTCGATGGCGGACTGCTCGTCGAAGACCGTCAGGGGGGGCTCTGGCCGATCACTGCCGGCCAGTCACCCGTCACTGAAACGATCGCTCCGCAGTACACACCGCTCAGCGCGGAGGAACTGAATGCCGCGCTCAAGGCTGAACTGGGCGAAGGGTTCGAGGTCTTCCCGACGACGCATTATCTCGTCTGTACGAACGCAGGTCGGGGCTACGGGGAATGGTGCGGGCGTCTGTTTGAGCGGTTGCATGCGGGCTTTCAGCGGTTCTGGAAGAGACGCATTCCCAACCTGGAAGTTCCCGCGCAGCCACTCGTCGCGATCGCGTTCGCTACACAGAAAGAGTTCCAGGCCTTCCAGCTTGCCGACGCCGGGGGACAGGTGGGCGCCGCACAGGGATACTTCTCTGCCCGGACCAATCGCATGGTGCTGTTCAACCAGTCGGGCGAGGCGGGACCGGGGCGCGCCCTCACTGCCGCACAGATCCAGAAGCAGGCCCTGCGAAACCCCATGGCCATCGCCACGGTGATCCATGAGGCAGTCCATCAGCTGTCGTTCAATATGGGATTGCAGACCCGCTACGCCGACAATCCCGCGTGGTTCTCGGAGGGGCTCGCGATGTATTTCGAGACACCGGACCTCGAAGCCCAGTCGGGGTGGCGAACCATCGGAAAACTCAATACCTCTCGGCTAGGTCAATATCGCAAACTGGCCAGCGTACGACCTCTCGAGATCCGCTCATTGATCGCCACTGACGACCGGTTTCGCGATCCCGCTAGTGCCGTCGATGCCTATGCCGAGGCCTGGGCGCTGCACTATTACCTGCTCGAAACACAGAAGGAGAAGTACGACAACTATCTGAAGAATCTCGGGAAGAAACAGCCTTTACAGTGGAACACCCCTGACCAGCGCGTTGCCGACTTCGAGGCTGCCTTCGGTGCGACATCTGACGTGGAACTCGCCCTCACAAAGTACATGGCCCGCCGCAGTCCCTGACTCTCGCCGGCGGTATTCCTCCACCGTTGGATGTTGAGGGTTTGCCGTTCCCTAGCTCGTAAACTGGAATTCCAGGAACAGGAATTGGTCCCCCTGCCGGGTGGACTACAATCCTCATGATTTTGACCACCACGCTGGCACCTAACCCCTGGGGGCGCAAATGATTGATGCACATCCCTCGCAACGGGGTGTCTGGCAGCTGAGGGCGGAGTTCTGGACTCCTCGCCCCCTCTCAGAAGTCTTTGAGTTCTTTGCCGATGCCCACAATCTGGAGGAATTGACCCCTCCGTTCCTGAAATTCCAGGTCCTGACGCCTTCCCCGATTCCGATGCGAGTGGGGACCACCATCGATTACCAGCTGCGGCTCCACGGCCTGGCAATTCGGTGGCAGTCCCTCATCAGCGCGTGGAATCCGCCTTTTCGATTTGTCGACGAGCAGGTTCGCGGTCCCTATTCTTTATGGCACCATGAGCACACGTTTGAGGAACGAGACGGTGGCACCTTGATTCGTGATGTCGTGAACTACAGCGTCCCCGGCGGCTGGATCATCAACAAACTGTTTGTGCAGCGGGACCTGCAGACAATCTTCGACTACCGCCAGCAGCAAATGCAAAAACGCTTTGGCGGTCGATCAGCCACACAGACCGATTCGCCTCTTCGATTCGCCCATCCGCAGGAGACCTGTCTATGAGTGAGCTCGTCTCTCCCAAACAGGTCGCCCAAGCCATCGGTGTGAGCGAATCGTCGCTGAAACGCTGGTGCGATCAGGGACTGATCGAAACGGTCCGCACTGCGGGTGGTCACCGTCGGCTGGCGGTCAGTTCGGTCATGGGATACTTGCAGAAGTCAGGGCATCGTCTCATCGCTCCCGAGGTTCTGGGCCTGCCCCCGCTCACGGTTGGGGCCGGTCAGCGCAGTCTCTCCAAAGCTCAAACCGCTCTGATTGAGGCGCTCACGCAGGGACAGGACCTGGCGTCCCGTCAGATCGTCGTCGAGGCGTTCCTCGCCGGCCATCCCATGCATGCAATCGCTGATGAGCTGGTTGCCCCAGCTTTCCACGAGATCGGCCGGCAATGGGGCTGTGGAGAAGTCGCCGTTTATCAGGAACGACACGCCTGTGAAATCATGGCGCGGGTCCTGGCTGATCTGCGGCGGATGACCGAGCGTCCACCCTCGGAATCGGTGAAAGCAATCGGTGGCACTCTCGAATGCGATTACTACAGCCTGCCGAACCAACTGGTCGAGCTGGTGCTTCGGAATGTAGGCTGGGACGCCGTGTCGCTCGGCTGTAACCTTCCCGCGGATTCGATGGTCATCGCTATTCAACAGCAGCGGCCACGCCTTGTCTGGCTCAGTGTCAGCCATTACGAGTGCGAGGAGAAGTTCGTCTCAGCTGTCGAAAGTATTCGCGCAGCTGCCTTCGCCATTCGAGCCCCATTCGTTATTGGTGGTCGGATGATGTGCGAATCGCTCCGTCAGAAAGTCGGCGAGATCGCGTGCTGCGATTCCATGGTCCAGCTGGACGCCTACGCCCATGCTCTGCTGCAGACTCAGCCCAACTAACAATAAGCTTCGACGCTCTTTGATAGCAGATCCCGTCAACCACCCGACGCGTCAGCCAGGGCGAGAGTAGTTGGTCTTTGCGATTCTTTGTCACCCTTCCGCCTGAGTGATCGACCTTCGCCCCAAGCAGAATAGAAAAAGCCGGGAACATGGTCCCCGGCTTTTTATCTGGTTCGCTTTCCATCGCCAACTAATCGTTGGCCCGGCCCATATAGGCCCTGGTCTCGACATCGATCTTGATCTTGTCGCCGATGTTGATGAACGCGGGAACCTGGACTTCGGCACCTGTTTCGACGGTCGCAGGCTTAGTCACGTTGGTGGCAGTGTTCCCTCGCACAGCGGTGTCGGTCATCGTGATTTCCAGGATGACCTGCTTTGGTGGAGTGACACCGATCAGCTTGTCATTCCAGAACACCAGGGCGCAGGGGGTGTTCTCCTTGATGTAAGCCATTTGGTCTTCGCACACGTCCTTGGCGAGCTCGACCTGCTCGAAGCTCTCATTGTCCATGAAGATGTAGTTGGTGCCATCACAGTAGGAGAAGCTGCCATCGCCTGAGCGGATGTCAGCCGCTTCCAGGCTTTCGCCGCTGCGGTAGGTCACTTCGAGATATCGCCCCGAAAGCAGATTTCGCATGCGAGTCTTGTACAGAGCTTGACCCTTGCCGGGCTTCACGAATTCGCAAGCCGTCATTTCAAAGGGCTGGTTTTCAATGACGACTTTGACACCCTTACGGAAATCGCCAGCGTTAATTTGGGCCATGGGATCTTCTCGACGTTCTGGAAACTGGCCGCCGGTGCGGCAACGAATGGGGCAGGATAATGCAGCCTGCCCGTTTTGTCACCCCGTCCGCTGGCCCTCTCTCCTTCCAGTGAGTGGGCCACCTGAACAAGAGCGGAATTCAACCACGGAGATCACAGAGACACGGAGAAAAAACAGGCTGGCCCGTTACGCCAGACTCAATACAAGTGCCTGGCTTCGTCGCCTAACCTCCTGCCCGCCATATCTCTTCCGTCTCCGTGCCTCTGTGATCTCCGTGGTGAAATCACTCCTCCATTGATGCACCCGCCCTCCAAAACAAACCAAACATCGAGAATCTCTCACCGCAGGCCTCTTCCGCACACACTGTTCTTTCCGTGACTGCCTGTCTTCTCTACGATCCGTGCTTATCGGTTTGCGAGCCTTTTCCCATTGCCGGTGTCCAGTCATCAAGCCCTCGAGGGCAGCTGGGGGTGGTGTTGGCTCAGATTTCGTGGATGCAGGACAGACATGGCCAGTCAGGAACGGACCGCTCGGATGGAGAAGATCGTCGCTTTGTGTAAGCGGCGGGGATTCGTTTTTCAGGATTCCGAAATCTACGGAGGCCAGAACGGGTTCTGGGATTACGGCCCGCTCGGCGTGGAATTGAAGCGAAATGTCCGCCAGGCCTGGTGGCAGGACATGGTGGTGGCCAACGACCCGATGCTGCCCGATGCCGAAGCCCCTGCTGGCTTTTCGATCGTCGGGATCGAAACCGCGATCGTCATGCATCCCCAGGTCTGGAAGGTCTCGGGACACTACGACCTCTTTGCCGACAAGATGGTCGACTGTCGCGAAGCCAAGGGCCGCTACCGTCTCGACCACATGCGCGGCCGCTGGGTGACCGGCACTCTCACTCCCAAGGCCCCCGCCGAGGGAGCCGAACCCGCCCCAGCTGTGTCGGGTGACTGGTATGTCACCACGATGCTCGATGGCCCGGAAGCTGCCGACGCCCTCGTGAAGCGGGCCTGCAAGCTGCTCGGTGTGAAGAGCAACGAAACGCACAAGCTGCAGTGGAATTCGGAAATCTCGACCCTCGCGTCGGTCGCACTCGACAAATACAGCAGCGTGATCGGCCCCGACACCAATACGCCCGGCACGCTGACCGAGCCGCGCGACTTCAACCTGATGATGGAGACCCACACCGGGGCTCTGCAGACCGCCGAGAACAAGGCCTTCCTCCGGCCCGAAACGGCTCAGGGCATGTTCGTGAACTTCAAAAACGTGCTCGACTCGTCGCGCGTTCGCGTCCCGTTCGGCATCGCCCAGATCGGCAAGAGCTTCCGCAACGAAATCACCCCGCGAAACTTCACGTTCCGCTCGCGCGAGTTCGAGCAGATGGAGATGGAGTTCTTCTGCCAGCCGTCGGAGTCGCCGAAGTGGTACTCCTACTGGCGTGATCGACGCATGAAGTGGTACGCCTCGCTCGGCAT
>QWOR01000222.1 GCA_003669575.1 Planctomycetota bacterium
CTTCGGGATGAACAACCCGCCCAGCCATCCGGAGATTCTCGACCTGCTGGCGAAGGAGTTCGTCGCGCACGATTTCGATTTCAAGTTCTTGATTCGTACCATTACCGCTACCCAGGCCTACCAGCTGTCGAGTCTCCGAACCGACGAGAGTCAGGATAACCCGCGGCAGTTCGCCCGCATGCCCGTCCGTGGATTGACCGCTGAGCAGATCTTTGACTCATTGGCGCAGGCGACGGGGTATCTGCAACCCTTCGATCCGGAACAGCCACTGAACTTCAATCAGGATCAGGCACGACAAGAGTTCCTGGAAACCTTTGAGACAGACACCGGAATTGAACGACAGAGTACCATCCTGCAGGCATTGGCCTTGATGAATGGCTCGTTCGCCAGCGATGCCACGAGCGTGCAGGAAATGCTGCGATCCCGAAACGATAAGAACGGAACTCTCATCGCGATTGCCGAAGCGCCGTTCTTCACATCTGAGCAGCGTGTCGAGGCCCTCTTCCTCACCACGCTCAGCCGTTTCCCCACCGACTCGGAGAAGGAACGTTTTCTGACCTACCTGAAAAAGCACGAGGCCACAGACATTCCCGCTCGCCCGTTGACGGATCTGTTCTGGACCTTGCTGAATACCACCGAGTTTTTATCGAACCACTGAGCGAGCGACAGACGTTAGTCTGTCGCTCGCTGGAAATCTGCCTCCCCGTGATGAGGCAGAATCGACTACTCTTCGGTCAATTAATCGCCTCGCAGCCTCACCATGACCTGAAGATTTGAGTCTGAACATGCCACTGGATTCCTGGAAACGTGAAAGTCGCACGAAGATTGTGGCCACTGCGGGGCCAGCTTGTGATTCTGTCGAGATGCTGCAGCAACTCATTCTGGCTGGGGTCGATGTCTTTCGCCTGAACACAGCTCACGGTTCATCCGTCGAACACCAGGTTCGACTCGACCGGATTCGCCTGGCGGAGAAGCGGACCGGACGGATGGTGGCTGTGCTGGTCGACCTGGCGGGCCCAAAGATGCGGCTGGGAGAAATTCCCGGTGGCTCGATCGATCTGGTTGTCGGCGAGCAGGTCGCCTTCATTCGTGGGAACGAGACCAGCGACCCACGCGAGATGACGTGTATCTACGAACCCCTCCTCGATGAATTGATCGAGGGGAACCGGATCATGCTGGCAGACGGAACGGTGGCATTAAGGGTTCTGTCGAATGACGGGCTGCGAGCTGTCTGCGAGGTCACGCAGGGGGGGACTCTCCGCAGCAAGCAAGGCGTCAATCTGCCCAATGTCGCTCTCAAGGCTCCTGCGATGAGCGATGTCGACCAGGCCAATGCGGTCTGGGCGGTCGAGGCGGAAGTCGACTTCATCAGTTTGAGTTTTGTTCGCACGGCCCAGGATCTGGTCGATCTGCGGAACTTGATCAAGTCGCAGCACGTAGCGAATCAGCCGCACATCATTGCCAAGATTGAAAAGCCCGAAGCTCTGCAGAACCTGGAAGAGATCGTCAAGGCTGCAGACGGCATCATGGTGGCACGCGGCGATCTCGGAGTCGAAGTCGACATTGCGGAAATCGCAGTGGCCCAGAAGCGGATTGTGGCGGCTTGTCATCGTGCCCGAAAACCGGTCATCATCGCGACACAGATGCTCGACAGCATGCACAATTCTCGCATCCCGACCCGGGCGGAGGCCACTGACGTGGCAAACGCGATCCTCGATGGCACCGATGCCTGTATGCTCTCCGGCGAGACCGCGATCGGAAAGTACCCGCGTGAAGCGGTGGAGATGATGCACCGGATCGCCACGGTCACCGAACCGCTGTTGCGAGAACGTCAACGCGACCGGGACGAAGACAACCAGCCGACCCCCGGAGTCAGTCCCATCACCGACGCAGCTGCGCGGGCCGGAGGACGTCTGGCCGAGGAGCTATCGGCGAAGCTGATCGTGGTCGGCAGCTCGACAGGGCGGGCGGCATTGAGTATCTCCAAGAATCGCCGGTTCGTGCCTATCATCGGGGTCAGCGACAGCATCTCTTCACTTCGCCGGATGTGTTTGTACTGGGGGGTGATTCCGGTCCCGGATGCCCCGGCCCATGACGATCGACAGCTGGTCGACTTCGTGGTGCAGCGTGGCCAGGCCAATGGAGATCTGGAGCGAGGTGATCGCATCATCCTGCTGTCGGGGACGGGACTGTCGACGAGTCGCCACAATGTGATTGTGGTACACGAAGTCGCTTAGAGACTCGAAAATGCGTAGACTGCGGTGCTCACTGACTGGTCGGGTGAGACTCCTCAGGATTCCCAGATGTCTCTCGAACTCAAAAATGTCCGCAAGAGCTATTCGCTCCCCGACGGCTCGCGGCTGCCAATCCTTGGTATCTCCTCGTTTGAACTCAAAACGGGTGAGCAGGTCGCACTGATTGGCTCCAGTGGCGGCGGCAAGACAACGCTGCTCAATTCCATCGCCGGAATTACGACGATCGACGAAGGTGCGATCCGCGTCGATGGAACCGACATCACGAAGCTCAACGAGCCCACTCGTGACCGGTTCCGAGCCCAGAGGATCGGGATCGTCTTCCAGACGTTTCACCTGCTCCCGGCGTTTACGGCACTGGAGAATGTCCTGCTGGGGATGTCGTTCAGTGGCCGGGCCAATCGGACGCGGGCTAAGGAACTGCTCGACCGGGTTGGTCTGGGACAACGGCTGAACCATCGTCCGCCGATGCTGTCGGTGGGTGAACAACAACGAGTCGCTGTCGCCCGTTCGCTGGCGAACTCTCCGAAGCTGATGCTGGCTGATGAACCAACCGCCAGCGTCGATCAGGCGAACCAGTCGAAGATCCTCGAACTGATCCGGGATGCCTGCCGCGAGAACAAGATCTCGCTGCTGCTGGTCACTCATGCTCCCGAGGTCGCCGCGGCATTTGACCGCGTGGAGACCTTGAGCCAGTTCAACCAGCCCGCCCTATAGTCCATCCGAGGGAGCATCCACATGAATCTGTTCCAGATCGCACTCAAGAATATGCGGCAACGTGGCGTGGCGTCATGGCTCACGATGATCAGCGTCGCCCTCGGTGTGGCATTGATGGTCGGCGTCTTGGTTCTGCATCAGATCGTCGGAAAGCAGTTTTCCCAAAGTGGCAGCGGTTACAACCTGATCATCGGTCCGGCGGGAAGCCCGACCCAGCTGGTCCTGGCCGCTGTATATCGAATGGAAAACTCCATTTCGAACATGCCATGGCGCTACTTCCAGAAGTGGGCCAATGATCCCCGTGTCGAACTGGCGATTCCGCTCTGCTTTGGTGATGCCACTGAACAGGGTGACTTCCCGGTCATTGGCACGATGCCGCAGTACTTCAAACTGCCGTACGCACGTAATCCCAAACCGCAGCCCTTTCGCGTTCAAGGCGACTTCCTGCGGGGCAGCTGGGACGCCGTCATCGGATCTGAAGTGGCCAGACGCAACGGTTGGACGATCGGCTCCCAGTTCCAACTGGTTCATGGGGGCGCCCGTGGCGTAGATGCCCATGTCCACGACGAGAAGTTCACGGTGAAAGGAATTCTCGCCTCAACCGGGACGCCGAACGACCGCACGGTCTTTGTTCACATCGATGGCTTCTTTATGCTGGCCGGGCACGAGAACCCGCTGGCTGAAGCCATCAAGAAGGAGGCCCTGTACTTCAAGGAGCCTGAGGCGGAGCTCTTCAAGAAGTACGAAAAGGAACTGGAAAACGAACGGCGTGAGCAAGCGGCGCTCAAGCTCAACCCCAAGCATGCCGCCCATGCGGTGCCAGACCTCTCCAAGGAAGTGTCAGCCATCCTGATCGATACGAAGGGCGAGGAAGGGGACCAGCTGACGCGGGCCAACTTTGCCCTCAGCATCGAGACCGAGTTGAACGAAGAGGGGATCGCCATGGCGGTCAACCCCGTGCAGGTCATGGAGAAGATCATGCGGCTCTTCGTCGGGAACGTCCAGTTGGCGTTTTTGTGCCTGACCGGGCTCATCGTGGCTGTGTCGGGTATCGGGATCTTCGTGAGCATCTACAACTCGATGAATGAACGTCGGCGCGAGATCGCCATCATGCGGGCACTCGGAGCGCAGCGTCGTACGGTGTCGCTGATGATCCTGTGCGAGACGCTGCTGTTGTGTCTGGGAGGTGGCGTGCTCGGGCTTCTGCTCGGCCATGGACTGGTCTTCATCGCCAGTCCGATCATCGAAGCGAGAAGCGGCCTGCTGATCGACCCGCGGGCATTCTCACCGTGGGAGGCCATCGTGCTTCCGATCACTCTCGGCCTGGCTGCTCTCAGCGGATTGATCCCCAGCATCACTGCTTACCGCACTGATGTGGCGGAAACGCTGGCCCAGTGATTTTCGGGGACACAGATCGAAGGGATGACACGGATCAGAGAATTGCCTGATCCAAATCGGTGTCATCTTAAAAATCTGTGTCCCGATTCTTACTCTTTGCGACTACACCGGGGCCTTGAACTGGAACCGGCTGCACTTGCTGAAGAACTCCAGCGGGTTCTCGTAGACGATCTTGCGGATCTTGGCCTCGCTGTGTCCCCGGCGGCGCATCTCCATGATGAAGTCGGGCACTGCCACCGGATTGCTGGGGCCCCAGTCGCCCGCCGAGTTCACCATGATCCGGTCGTCGCCCCAGCGTTCGATGATGTCGGCGGCACGGGCCGGGGTACACTTGGTGGTCGGGTACAGGGTCATGCCGCACCAGAAGCCATTTTCCTTCGCCAGCCGGACCGTGTGTTCCTCGACGTGATCGATACAGACCCGGCTCGGATCGAGATCCGACCGCTCCTGGAGCATGTCGACGATCATCCGGGTGCCCTTGTACTTGTCCTGCAGATGGGGAGTGTGGATCAGGACAAGTTCATCGAGCTGGGCTGCCAGTTCGAGATGTTCAGCGAAGATCGTCGATTCATTCTTCGTATTCTTGTTGAGACCGATCTCGCCAATCCCCAGCACACCGGTCCGGTGGATGAACTCGGGGATCATCTTGATGACTTCGCGAGAGAGCGAGACATTCTCCGCTTCCTTGGCGTTGATACAGAGCCAGGTGAAATGTTGCAGCCCTGACCAGCTGGCCCGTTTGGGCTCGAACTCCGTCAGCTGGCGGAAATAGTCGCGAAAGCCTTCCGCACTGCCTCGATCGAACCCGGCCCAGAAGGCGGGCTCACTCATTGCGACACACCCCATGCGCGCCATCCGCTCATAATCATCCGTCGTGCGGGAGACCATGTGAACATGGGGATCGATGAATTGCATAATGAGGCTTCACAGAGGTGACACAAAAGTCGTTGCCGGGCATCCCCAGCCAGGTCGACCAGGTTCACTCGTCCACTTTCAGTTTACACCGATGGGTGTCGAGTGCCAAAGCCGGGCTTGAGAGGTGACTGTCTCGTGGAGGTCTCTTTACGAACTCAACTGCCATTTGTTCCAATGGAAGCAGTTGACCGCACGGAATGCTGAGGCTTGAACATGATCCAGGTGGCGATGACCGTTGAGCAGTTCCTCGACCAACGAGGAGAGATGCCGGAATGCGGTCAATGGGCGGAACTGCATGCGGGTGTACCAGTCTTTCTGGAACCGCCCGATGTCGATCACGGGACGGTGGTCCTCAACCTGTCAAAAGCACTGTCGAGCTATTTTCACTCGACCGACATGGGGTATGCGTGTTTCGATCTCGGACTGCATGTCGGTCGGCAACCCGACACCGTTTACTTCCCAGCTGTGAGTGTCTTTCTCAAGGGGCCACGGTTTGCGGAGTCAGATCAGGCCGTCACCGTCACGGTTCCGGAGCTGGTGATCGAAGTGCTGTCGACGCCTGATCGCCAGCAGGGTGTTGAGCAGCGATTGGCCCAGTATCAGACCTGGGGAGTTCCGGCGGTCTGGCTGATCAATCAGAAGACCAAAACGGTCCAGCTGTTCGAAGAACGAGGTTCGCGGAATCTGGATGCCGAGATGATGCTCGAGGACATCGCGTCGCTGCCGGGTTTTCGGATGCCGGTGATTGAGTTGTTTGCGATTCCCGATTGGGCGAGATGATCGGACTATGAATTTCTCTACTTGGGACAAACTGGATTGCCTGACGTACCGGAGCAAGTCTTTCCGTTCGTTGACCACTCAAAACAAAAACACCCTCGTGACAAAAGTGTCACGAGGGCATCGTTGATGTCCGGCCGGCCGATGAGGCCGCTGGCGAACTCTGGAAGGCTTCATGCCTTCTCAGAGATTAGTGCCAGTTGTTGGGGTTGCAGAACCAC
>QWOR01000242.1 GCA_003669575.1 Planctomycetota bacterium
ACGGCACTGAGGCCATCGTAAGCGATCCGTACGTCATGCCCCGCAGATTCGAGCAGGAGACCTAACGACTGAGCCGCATCCTCATTGTCATCGACCACCAGCACTCGCAACGATGTCCCAGCCGGCTCAGCGGTCTCTTCGGGGGGGGACTGGGAGTCAGATGCGGGAGTCACCATCACCGGTAGTCGCACGACAAACTCGCTGCCCTGTCCCAGCACGCTGGAAGCATCCACACGACCTCCGTGCATTTCCACAAGCCGTTGTACCAAAGAGAGGCCAATGCCCAAGCCACCTTGTGAACGGTCAAGTGATCGTTCGGCCTGTATGAAGAGATCAAAGATGTGAGGCAAGAGTTCGGGAGCGATGCCGATCCCCGTATCTCTGACTCGCAGTACCGCCTCGTTGTGCTCCTGTTGGACCGTCAGCGAGATCCGTCCACGATCCGGCGTGTATTTGGCGGCATTCGTGAGCAAGTTGACGATTACTTGCTCCATTCGGGCGGCGTCAGCGTTGAGCCAGATCGGTTGCGGAGAGAGCGTGACCGTGAGTTCATGCTTGTGCTGGTCCATCAACGGACGGACTGTCTCCAAGGCACGTTCCACAATGCCATTCAATCCGACTCGATTTTGCTGAATATGGATTCTGCCTGTGGTGATCCGGGAGACTTCGAGCAGATCATCCACCAGTCGGGTCAATTGTCCCACCTGCCGTTCGATGATCGTTCGGGCCTTTTGTTGAACTTTGCCTTCATTTGTCTGGAGGCTCAGGAGTTGAACGGCATTGATGATGGGGGCGAGTGGGTTGCGGAGTTCATGACTGAGCATCGCCAGGAATTCGTCCTTGCGACGGTGCAGGTCTTCTAAGGCCGCCGCCTGCTCCTGCATTTGTTTTTCCAACCGACTGCGTTCGGTAATGTCTCGAATGTTGCACTGGATGACTTTTTGGTGGTCTTCCCGGTAAGCGTTAGCGACAACTTCGACCTCAACCCGCAGCTCTTGGCTGGTTTCCAGCGGCAGATGTTCGTAACGAATATATCCCTTGTCTTGGAGTGTTCGCACAGCGGCTTCGTTGGCCGCTTTGTCGCTGAACAGGCCGATCTCCCACAGTTCCTTGCCCAAGAAATGCTCATGCGAGTAACCCAGCATTTCGCTCATGAACGGGTTGGCATCCGTGATTCTCCCACTTTCTGTATCAAGTATGAGGATTCCGTCTTTGGCCGTCTCGAACAGTCGCCGGTAACGAATCTCCGAATCCAACAACGCCATTTCAACCAACTTGATGTCATGAACGTCAGTGTTCGCCCCCACCCACATGATTATCTGGCCGGTCTCGTCCCGCATTGGGACTCTTCGTGTGAGGTGCCAACGATACTCACCATCGACACGCCGGAAGCGACTCTCGCAATCGAACTTCTCGCCGGTATTGATCGAGTGTTGCCATCGTCGAACGTGTTCGACTACGTCGTTGGGGTGGAGGCACTGCTGCCAGCCCCAATTTCTAAGTTGCTCGAATGTCAGACCGGTGTACTCCATCCACTGCGGGTTGAGGTAATCAACGCCACCATCCGGCTTGGTGGTAGTGATCTTTTGCGGGATCGAGTCCAGTATGAACCGAAACTGCTTCTCCCTTGCACTCACCGCAGCCTGTGTCCGCAACTTCGCATAAGCCAAAGCGACGTAGTGGGAGATGGTTTGCAGGAAGGTCAGTTCGTCGGGGTCGAAGTCATCTTTCGACCGGCTTCCGAAGGAGAGGGATCCCAACAGCACGCTGTCTGAAATCAGCGGATTGCAGACGTAGGCACGGAGACCAAGTGACTTGACCCACTCGGCCTTCGGGTCCTCGGACTGTTGGATGTGGGTCGCCACGATGGGCTGGCGATGCAAGGCCACAGTACCCTTAATTAGATGGCCGAATGGCACCTGCTCAATCGAGCGAATGATGTCTTCAGGGATACCTTCCCACGATACCAGTCCCAAGGCATTTCCGCTGTCATCCACCATGAAGTTAAAGTAAGTGTCCACGCCCATTTGTGGGCCGACCTTGGCGATCAGGCCGTGCAGCATGGCGTCGGGGTCGGTGGCAGAGAGCAGCACACTCGCTGTCTCCCAGAGCAAATGCAGCCGCTCGTTCTTCTTCTCAAGGGCGACTTCGGACTGCTTGTGTTCGGTGATGTCCTCAATGGCGAGCAGGATCAGTTCGGGGTGGCTCTCCACTGACTCAAAGCGATGGGCGTTGAGCAGCATGAGTTTCTTGCCAATTACCGGAAAGTCGTGTTCCATGTCGAAGTCGAGTACGGGTTGCTGGTTGGAGAGAACCTCATCCAGCAACGTCCGCAGTCGAGGAATGTTCCACTGGCCGTTGCCCAAGTCGAAAATGAAGCGACCTTCCGTCTCTTCTCTCTCCACATGGAATATGGTGTAAAAGGCTCGGTTCGCTGTCTTGACCCGCAGGCTCTTGTCGAGAACGACGAACGGTTCTCGCAAGGTTGCAATGATGTTCTCGGCGTATGCGAGAGCGACTTGCACCGCTCGCTCTTGGCGGCAGAGTTCGGAAATGTCTCGAAACACCAGTACGACACCGGCCAGATCGCCCTTGTCATTCCGAATGGGAGCCGCACTGTCGTCAATCGGGCCAATGGGCAGTTCGGTGCCATCCTTGGCGATGAGCAGCGAGCGATTCGTCAGTCCGACATTCACGCCCTCCTTCAAGGCTCGAACAGTGGGACTCTCGATTATCGCTCGGGTCTCTGGATGGACGATTTTGAAGACCGTTTCCACCGAAACGCCCGCTGCCTCGTCCTGAGTCCAGCCGGTCAAGGCTTGAGCAACCGGGTTCAGAAACGTGACCCGCCCTTCGGTGTCCGTGGTAATCACCGCATCACCAATGCTGGCGAGGGTGGCACGGCTCCACTCCGGTCGGAAAAGCAAGGCGTCTTCAGGTCTGGGGTCTGGCATTCTGTTCTCGCTGTCCAGTTCGTCACCGCCCTCGTTCCTTCATCCGAAAATAATTCGCATCAAACGAAAAAAGCCGATGTGGTCGCACCCGCTAGGGTGGATGACCACATCGGCTTATTCACTGACGAGCCTCCCGGTATGACCGGGTTGCCCTTCATTTGATCTTCCGAAGTATCAACTACGTTACCGATTGCGGCTGCATTAACCAAGGCAGCTCAATGCGAAACACAGACTTGGAGGCAAGACGAACGGTTGGCATATGCAATCGTGTAGCGACAATTCAACACCACTCGCTTCATTGTCCAGTGAACCTGGAGCATTGAATCAATACGCAACGATCGTGGGGAACTCTTCTTCACGGATGCCGGTCGGCACCCGACCGGGCCTGTTCAACAGGGGCAGACGCTCATGACACATCGATCAGGATTTGAGGAGCAGGCCAGTCGCTCTGCGTCTGGAGTGCCACAGCGTCTGTCACATACATCGTACCGTACCATTGATCACAAGACCTGCGGGAAACCAGTGACGGAAGAGCCGGGGCTGACGCCCAAATCGCCAGAGATGACGGAGGGGCCGGTATTGGTCACGGACTGTCCGCCCAGAATGGCAAAGTCGTCCGCAGTTCCCAAAACATGCGACAACAAAGCGAGGACTTCCAAGGCCTCCACATTCCGTGACCGAACGGAACTTCGCCTTCCGAATGTCCTCACCCCCGTGATGCGATTGACGATCCGAGTCTTCCGACAGCAGGGCTCATTCTATCGTGCGAACTTAGAAAAACAGGGTTGACCTGGTGAAGCAGAAGTGTGTGTCGTCCCCCAACATCGAGATGTTTAACCGAGGCTGATCACAATCAGCTCCGTTGGAATGGCGGACTCACGTGCGGAGCTAGCTGTCACTGAGCCTGCCAAATGTCCGCAGGACGGTCACGGCATGTGTCGTGCGGCGATGTTCTAAAAAACTGGCTGGAAGAGCTTCACAAAGATTGGCATTGGGCCGGTCCGCATCGAGGTAATGGAACGGTTGAACATTGAGCTCCTCAATTGGCTCTACGGGCGAAAGAGTTGAGGATTCCACCGAGGTGAGTCGTGCAGAGGATCTCATTGTGAGAGATGTGTTCTGTTTCAGCCTCTCGTACCCATCGGCGAAAGGTGTCGTAGCTGACGATTGAGATGAGCCCCCCGCAACTCAACTCCGACTTTTCGTCCGCGCTTTACGAGCCGACTTCTCTCGGACGACATCGCCACGATTCGCCTCGGCAATCGCGAACGCAAGATGTGATTTTCCTCTCGCAGGAACACGACCTGCCGGGCCAAACCTTGTTGTGTGAGTAACGCCAGCAAGGAAAGCAGAGGATGAAGCAGAGCGAATATGGGATACCCTGGATACCCTTTCAAAGGCATATCCAGCAGCCAATCATCCACAAGTCTGCATACCCGCCACGTGGAGATTTTGATGGCAGCATTGGCACCATCGGTCACTCTCAATGAAGCGGCTCGGAGCTTCGGCCTGATTTTCCTATCCTGACTGCTGTCCGAAGCAGGGCAGGTCAAATTACGAGCCCGGATCGTTCATGCCGAGGGCGTCTCGCGAACGACAGCCATGATGTCCATTCAGTCACCCTGACCAGAGTTCTTCAATCCGATTTGTCTCTCCAGAGATATCGCGATTCGTATCCGATGAAAATGACAATGAAAGTGTATCTCTTGAAATCGCCACAAGTGCATCCAGGAGTGTTGCTTACATTGCAGCGAAATCCTTGAATGGCTGTTGTACTCCGCGATCAGAACGCGAAGGTAGCTGACACGTTGACTTGCTCATCACTTTGATCGCGGAGCGATCAGCGACATTCGGCAATATCCAATCGATTTGTTCGTTCGATGACCTAGTCAATAAAAGATAACCATCTCGTTTCATGAGAACTACAGTGCAGCAGTTCTGATTGAACCCAAGTCGCCGCTTCTGAAACTACTTCAGAATTCGCCTGTCTCCGAGTAAACTTCGGGCTCACCAGCCTTTCGTTCAAACCAGCCATTCGTGAAATCATGCGTATTGCCCTGATTGGTGCCGCAGGACAACTTGGGACCGATCTGCATCGGCAACTGTCGGGCGAGGTCATTCCATTGACCCATGCCGATATTGAGGTCACTCAACCTGACAGCATCAACGCGATGCTCGACTCCGTGAAACCCGATCTCGTTCTCAATACGTCGGCATACAACCTCGTTGACAAAGCAGAGACCGACTCAGAAGCGGCTATGGCGGTGAATGCGTGGGCTCCACGTTTGCTGGCACTGGCCTGTGCCCAGCGAAACCTGACGCTGGCGCACATCAGTTCCGATTTCGTCTTCGGCCTGGAGCAAGGGCCGCATTCCCCCAAAACAGAAACCGATCCTCCCGGCCCCCAGAGTGTCTACGCTGCCAGTAAGCTGCTCGGTGAATACTTCGTTCGCAGTTATTGTCCCCGGCATTTTGTGATTCGCACCTGCGGCCTCTATGGACAGGCCGCGACGAAAGCCAAGGGGAACTTTGTCCTCACCATGTTGCGACTGGCCAAAGAGAAGCCCCAGCTGAAGGTCGTGGCCGATCAGCGGTGTGTTCCGTCTTACACCCGAGATGTGGCGACCGTGATTGCTGCCCTGGTTCAAACGCAGGCGTACGGCCTGTACCACGCGACGAACGCGGGTGACACCTCCTGGTTCGAGGTCGCGACCGAGGCCATCCGCTTGGCTGGTTACTCGACGCCAGTGCTGCCGACGACGACGAAAGAGTTCGGAGCCCCAGCGGCACGCCCCGCCTACAGCGTGTTGAACTGTTCCAAGATCGAGAAGGTGACTGGATTGATGATGCGTCCCTGGAAGGAGGCACTCGCTGCTTACCTGACCGAGATCGGGGCGATCGCTGAATGAGCCCCACCGCTGACCAGCTCTTGATATTTGGATGTGGTTTCCTCGGTCTGCGAGCTGCCAGGCTCTGGCTGGCAGAGGGCGGCACCGTGATGGCCGTGACTCGCAATCCCGCCAAAGCCGCCCAGCTGCAATCTCTTGGTATCGAGCCGGTTCTCGCTGACCTGATGCAGCCGGAGACTCTGGCCTCGCTCCTCCGCTCGACACACGTTCTCTACTGTGTGGGCTTCGATCGCACGAGTTCGTGGTCCAAGGAGTCGCTCTATCTCGAAGGGCTGACACATGTGATCAACGCGGTTGCGAAAGATGTCCAGCGGTTCGTCTATGTGTCGAGCAGCAGCGTCTATCACCAGGATGACGGCAGCTGGGTCGATGAGACATCTCACACCGAGCCGACGAGTGAGGGGGGGCGTATCTGTCTGGCCGCTGAGCAGCGGCTGAGAAGTCGTGTCGAGCAGGCCACAATCTTGCGCATGAGCGGTTTGTATGGCCCCGAACGACTCCTCGCTCGTGTCGATCAGTTGCAGGCGAATGAGCCGATTGGTGGTAACCCCGAAGCCTGGTTGAATCTGATTCACGGCGATGATGCAGCGCGGGCCTGTGTCGCGGCACTCAAGGCTGCAAAGCCGAGCCCACTGTATCTCGTCAGTGATGATCGACCTCATCTCCGGAGGGAGTACTTTACCGAGCTCGCACAGCAAGTGGGGGCTCCACCGCCGGTGTTCTCAGGAGCGTCCTCGTCACGTCACACCGCAGATGGTCTCAACAAGCGTTGTCGTAACAATAAGATCAAAAGCGAACTCCAGTTGGAGTGGGTCTATCCTGACATTTCACGAGGGTTGCAGCCGCTGACTGATCGTCCCGACCGTTGAGCGAGCCACCACTGCCGACCGTGTCCACCATGTTGAATCTGCCATGCCCGAACTGTTGATTCACCCGCTCCCCGAAACGATTGCCCCATCTGCACTCGCCGGAGGCGTGGTCGTCGTGATCGACATCTTGCGGGCGACGACGGTGATCGTCCATGCGCTCACTCATGGGGCTCGAGCTGTGGTCCCCGCAGCCTCAATTGATGAGGCTCGCTCGCTCGCTTCCCGATGGCCAGCCAGTGATCGGCTGCTGGGCGGTGAGCGTCACGGATTGACCATCGAAGGGTTTGACCTCGACAACTCTCCCTACAGCTATTCTCCCGAAGTCGTGGCTGGCAAGACCATCGTCTTTACGACGACCAACGGCACCCGCGCTATGCGCTGGGCCAGCCAGGCGGACGAAATCCTGGTCGGTGCGTTTGCGAATCTCTCTGCCGTCGTGCGCTACCTGGAAAATGAAACCCGCCCGGTTCACCTGCTGTGCGCGGGAACGGATCAACGCATCAGTGCTGAGGATCTTCTCTTCGCGGGAGCAGTCGCCGATCGTCTGCAGGACAGGTTTCAAATCCACTGCGAGAGTCAAATCTTTCGAGAGTTCGCACACCAGCATGGTGTACGGGCCGATGATCGGCTGCTGACGCTGAGAGCCAGTGCGGGAGGACTCAATCTCATCGAACTGGGCTTTGATCGAGATATCGAACGGGCCAGTCAAATCGATCTTTCCACAGTCGTCCCGAAACTCGATCCCGCTCTCGGTGAGTTGCGACCGGTCTGATCAAGGCAAAAAGCCCGAGGGAGTTCCCGTCGGGCTTTTTGTTGAGGTGGCGACCCGTGTTCGCTATTTTCGCCCGCCCACCAGTTCTGTTTGCGGCTGTGCAGAAAGCGATGGAGCTGCGGCGTCGTAGTACTTTTCGTACTCGTTGTAGGTCTGGCCATCTTCGACCGAATAATCGATGTCGTTGACGATGACGCCATACAGACGAATGCCGTGAGCATCGATCATCTCGCGAGCCCGCTCGGCAGCGGCTCGTTTATTCTTACCCATCCGAACGACCATGATCAGACCATCGATATGAGGCGAAACAATTGCCGGATCGCTCACCGCCAGAATTGGTGGGGTGTCGATGATGATGACATCGTAGGACTTCTTGGCAGCGTTCAACATGTCGGGCAGACGCGACGATGACAAGAGCTCCGCCGGATTCGGTGGGCAGAGTCCAGCCGTCAGAACAGACAGATTCTCCAGCCGAGTAGTCCGGACCGCATTGAACCAGTCCACCTCGCTGAGCAGCACATCGGTCAGACCGATATCCTGAGGCAGGGCGAACAGAGTGTGCATCGTCGGTCGGCGCAGGTCGGCATCGATGAGCAGAACTTTCTTGCCGGACTGGGCGATTGCAATCGCCAGATTGGCAGCTGTGGTCGACTTGCCATCACCGGGTTCGGCACTGGTGATCTGGATAATCTTGTCCTGTGAGTCCTTCGTGCTGTGGTAGAGAGTCGTCCGGGACGAGCGGTAGGCCTCTGCCTCGCGGGAGCCCGGTCGGTGAAAATAGACGAGCGCTGGGCTCAGCCCATTCTGAACCGCCAGCCGATCTGACACGGCTCCCCCGCGGAAGTGAGGGATCGCTCCCATCACAGCTGCGCCGATTACCGTACGGGTCTCCTCCACGGTCTTGAGCGTCGTGTCGTACCACTCGCGGAAGTAAGCCAGGCAGAAGACCGACAGCAGCCCCAGGATGCCGCACGCTCCCACAATCTTCATGACGCGTTTCATTGAACGATCGACGCGGACATCATTCGTACGGGAGAGTGTGTAACCTTCCTGGTCCTTGTTGAGGTCAAAGTGAGTGATCTGAGTCAGGATGGCATCGAGTTCCTTCTTCTTGCGGGCGATATCATCCTTATAGCGCTGGTCGATCACTTCATAGGACGACGCCTCCTTGGCCGTCTTCTCCGCCTCCTTGTAATCTTCGACGAGACGTACCTGCTCGTCTTCCAGTTCTTCCAGTCGGCTCTTGAGAATGGTCAGGTAGGTCTGAGCCAGATCAGCTCCCGCAGCTCCCTGGGCATTACGGGTTGATGCATCGGATGTTCCGAGATTCGGCGGCGTCAGGCCCTGGCGGTGATAGAAGTCGAGAATCGTGTCGATCTGGCGGCGGACATTTCGCACGTCGCCATGATTCGGACCCAGGACGAGCAGCAGTCTCCGTTCGAGCAACCGGGCCATCAGCAACTGCTGGTCGAGTTCCATTTTGCCCGCTGGTGAGGAGAGCAACCCTCCACCGCTGGAACCACCTTCTGCACCGGGACCGCCGGAGGAACTCGACGAGATGGAGTTCATGATCCACGCCTGCAGGGTTTCCCGTTCTTCGGGATTCGCCATCATTTCCTTGAGTTGATCGATCTTGATCTTGGTCTTACGCAGCTGGTCGCGGTTGAGGTTGCGACGAGTGACGAGGTCCTGCAGATTAGCTTGGTATGGGCTGGGCATCGAAGTGGGCACGCCTTGTGCGGACACTACGGGAGACGAACTGATGTAGAAGGGCGACTCACCTCGCCACTTCTCATACTCATCTTCCAGCCGGGTCCGTTCCTCGTCCATCATCTTCTTCTGGTCCAGGAGCGTCTTGTAGAGCAGTTGGGATCCCGATCCCCGCTTCGCTTCCAGCCAGTCGGCATAGGCGTCGATGACTGCGGAGACGACTTTCTTCGCTTCGACCTTGTCGGCGCTCGTGAAGCTGATGTTCAGAATGTTGTCGAACGATGTTTCCTGGCCCGATTCGCGAACGACAACCAGGTTTTCCCAGATCGATTTCAGCGGATCCTTGTCATTGCCAAAGATCTCCTTCAGTCCATATTTCTCATAGGCGATACGCACCACCTCGTCGCTTTTGATTGCGGAAATGTGTTCGCTGCGACCGCCATACAGTCGGGCTTCCGTTTCGCCGACAGTCGCTTTCTTCGACACCGTGATCTTGGTGCCAGCCACATACACCGGTCCCATATAGAGATAGGCGAGTCCCCCCATGCCGCATCCCAGGACCAGTCCGGCAATGAGATACTTCCACATCGAAATCGCGAATCGCACGATATCGATCGATCGACCTTCTTGCGACTTGTGATAGCCGAGAGGTGCGAAGTCGACATCGGGTTCGGCGACTGGCAGTGAGGATCTTTTGTTCACAGTGCGTTCTCCCGAGTTCCTGGTCGACTGCTCAGAGAGTGACCAGTGTTCGGCGTCAGATGCGGTCTGACTGTTGGAGTGAATCGAGTGAGGGCTTTGTCGGTCCGGGCTTGTCCCGTGCGATCAGCGGGAACCGCAGAGCGCGGGTTGCTGCTTGGATTGCTTGTAGTAGGCGAGCGTCCGCTGGAGTCCATCATGCAGCTTCACCCGAACGGTGTAGCCGAGATCGCGTTGGGTGGCAGAGATGTCGGCCCACGAGTGCAATACGTCGCCCACTCGAGCGGGCATGAACTCGGGAGCAAACGGCATGTCGAGTTCTTCGCAGATCAGCCGCAGTAGCTCCACCACGCTGATCGTCTCGCCACACGCGACGTTGAAGACCTTGCCCGAGACTCCGTGGACTTTCGAGGCGAGGATGTTCGCATCGACGACATTCTCGACAAAGACAAAGTCGCGAGACTGTTCGCCGGTGCCGTAGATCTTCGGAGTCCGTCCCGCGACAAGAGCACTCGCGAACAATGGAATCACCGCGGAGTAGGGGCTCTGGGGATCCTGTCGCGGACCAAAGACGTTGAAGTAACGCAGTCGCACCACTTCAATGTCATAGCTGGCCGCAAAGGCCTGACAGTAGTACTCACCGGCGAGCTTCGCAGCTGCGTAGGGCGAGAGGACCTCGGGAGTCTGGGACTCACGCTTGGGCATTTCGGGCGAGTCACCGTAGGCACTGCTCGATCCCGCATAGACGACGCGGCGAACACCCGCCCGGCGGCTGGCATCCAGGACGTTGATCGTTCCGGTGACACAGGCATGATGGGTTTCGAGTGGCTTTTCGATGCTCAATGGCACTGAAGCCAGTGCGGCCTGGTGGAAGACGACATCGACGCCATCGACTGCACGGGCCACCATGTCGGAATCGCGCACGTCCCCTTCGATGAACTCGACCGCATCACCCAGATGAGCCAGATTACTCAACGAGCCTGCACAGAGGTTGTCGAGAACGCGGACTTCGTTTCCTTCGGAAACAAGACGCGTGGCGATGTGCGAGCCGATGAAACCGGCTCCACCAGTGACGAGATAGCGAGTCACAAGACACTCCGGGTGGAAATTGGGACACCATACGGGGGAAAGCCTACCTCGAAATGCGCGATGATGCCGGAAGGAAGCATGAGGCAATTGAGACCGACGAACAGCTTAATCCGGCAACAACGGGACGTTGCCAGAATGCGACACGAGTTACAGCAGGAGTAACCGATACATCCGACATAAACCGAAACTTGCGAACGACAGTCCGTGGTTGCGTTGAGAATCTCGGGCCACGAGAATGACACCTGATTGCTGGGGCCGAGCACATTGAGTTCCATCGGTTCCCTGTCGCATCGCCGCATGGTTCGGTTGCGACGAGTTCCCTTTCATCGATCGGCCCGCACGTGTCTGCCTCGCCCACCATCGTTTCCGTCTCGCTCGCTGAACGCAGCTACGACATTATCATCGAGAGTGGTTGCCTTGCTCGGATTGCGCCGATCATCGAGCCGTGGTGCACTCGGTTCGGCCAGGGAAAGCCGTCACGCTCAGCGGCGATTATCTCCGACAGCAATGTCATCGCTGTGGCAAAGCAGGCACAGGAGAACTTAAAGGCCGCCAGCTGGAAGTGCGAACTCATCGAACTCGAGCCGGGTGAGCCAACCAAGCGGCAGGAGGTCATCTCCTCAATCTACGATCGACTGGTTCAGATGCAGGCCGATCGCAAGACCGTGGTGATTGCTGTTGGGGGAGGAGTGATCGGTGACGCTGCAGGATTCGCAGCTGCGACCTACAACCGAGGGTTGCCTTTCATTCAGTGTCCGACCACGCTGCTGGCCGATGTCGACAGCTCTGTCGGCGGCAAAGTGGGGATCAATCATCCACAAGCCAAGAATCTGATCGGGGCGTTTCATCAGCCGCTTGGCGTTGTGATCGATCTGGCACTGCTCAAGACGTTGCCCGACCGGGAGTACCGTGCTGGTCTGGCAGAGGTGGTGAAGTACGGTGTGATCCTCGATGCCGATTTCTTCACCTGGCAGGAGCAGAACGTCGCTTCGATCAACGCACGCGATCCGTTCGCCTTGCAGCACGCCATCGCCCGCAGCTGCCGCCTCAAGGCCGATGTGGTCGAGCATGATGAGTACGAACGGACAGGGCTGCGAGCTGTGCTGAATTACGGTCATACATTCGCACACGCCTTCGAGGCGCTGAGCGGGTACGGTGAACTGCTGCACGGTGAAGCGGTCTCGATCGGTATGGTTTACGCCAGCCGTCTCGCGGAGAAGCTCGGTCGCATCAGTGCAGAGGTCACTCAACGCCAGGTGGAACTCCTCCAGGCGTTGCACCTTCCGATTCGACTTCCCAACTGCTCGAAGTGGAGCAGCGACGAAGTCATCTCCCGCATGCGTCTCGATAAGAAGTCCGAGGCCGGCAAGCTGCGCTTCGTGTTGCCGACCCGCATGGGGCATGTCGAACTCGTCGGCGGAGTGGATGAGTCACTTGTGCGTGACGTCCTGGAAACCGCCTGAAACAGGTCTCGATTTCCTGCCGGCTTTAAGTAGGACAGACATTCCTGTCTGTCCCCACCAGCCTCCAGTTTCAGCGCGACGGTTATTCACTATTACGGCGTAATCGCTGCCTGCTTCGAAAAGTGGTCGACCACCACCGGCAGCCAGAGCGCCGCCGTGTAGTGTCCACCGGTGAACTCCATGCGGTGCGATTTCTCCAGTGGAATCTTGTCAGCCAGAATCCGGGCGTTGCGGATCGGCACGACATCATCCTGCAGAGCGGCGTAGATCCACGTCCGGTCTGGTGGCAGCCGGTGGGCAATCCGCGTCGGTTCAACCTGATAGAGCAGGTCCTTTAGCTTCTGGTCGGTGTAGCCCGCCTTGGCCAGTTTTTCCCTCACGTTGGCAGTGTCCTGCTTCCCCTCCATGATCATGCTGTAAAGCTCCCCACCCGCCAGCATGATGAAGTTGCGGTGATAGCAACCATCAAGGCTGGCTGCTGATGTCGTGACGAAGCCGCCAAGGCTGGTCCCCTGGATCGAGATGCGAGTCTTGTCCACCCCCGGCAGTGCTGATACCGCATCAAATGCACGACGGGCATCCGCGACACCTTGCTTCATGGTCACGAGAAAGCCAGCCTCGTCCCGCCCCTTGGCTCCGCGTCTTTCCCCGTAGTACGGCAGGTGCAGCAGGATGGCGTTCAATCCCTGCTGTTGGATTCCACGGGCGATGGCCTTCCCAGCTGGCATGGCGGAACCTGATTCGTGGATCACCACGATGGTCGGGAGCGGACCCTCTTTCGCGATCGGTTTTGTGGGGACGTACCACTCCATCGAGACCAGATCGTTCTTCGCATCGCCCGAAGGGTGCGGTGTCGGATAGCGGACGAGTCGTTGATACTCGCGGCCCTCCACCGGAGACCACGTGACCTCGAAGTCCGCTGCGGGCCAGGCCAGCTGAGTCAGCATCGCCTGGGCGTCCGGATTCTCGTCCTTCCAGTCTCTGCCGGAATCGTGGGCTGTTGCTTGACCAGAACTGTCGTCGGCCATCGCACAGGAAGTCGTCAGTTCGACAGTGACAAGCAGGCAGACAATGAAGAACAGTCGCTTACGCATGGGGAGATCCTGAGGAATCGGTGCTGATTGATTCTGATCCATCGAAACGCAAGTTACCACTTGTCAGAAATGGTTTCATGAAAAGCTCCCAGGGTCAGAAAATTACCAACCCGACGCGTCAGCGAAGATGAGTGGGTAACTAGCCCTGGCGCACAACAACTTCGCCGGCCGGTCAACCTCCCATGAAGAGGAAATGGGGGCTAAACGATCAACGCCTCGTCCTCGCTGACCCGTCAGGTGAGTCAGTCGGACGCAATTCATCGAATCATGCGGACAGCCTGGATCATCCCTCCGGGGGTTAGAACGCCGCCCGAGAAAACAGTAACCTGCGGGTATGTCTGATGCTGAGCCCACTCATCGTACGTCTCTCCCTCCCGTTTCGACGGGCCGAGGCTGGGGGCGAATTGGGATTGTGGCTGTGCTGGCAGTCATTGCTGGCGTGCTGATCGCGTATCGGTCTTCTTTCTCTGCTGATGCATTGATTGCACGAGAAGCTGATTTTCGGGCGACGTACACGCAGTATCCCCTGGCTGTGTTAGGGGTGGCATTCCTGGTTTATGTGGTGACGACCGCGTTATCGATTCCGGGTGCCACGGTGTTGACACTGGCATTCGGCTGGTTGTTTGGATTCTGGCCCGCATTGGTCGTGGTCAGCTTTGCTTCTGCTCTGGGAGCGACGCTTTCGTGCGGGCTCAGTCGGACGCTCTTCCGGGAAGCGGCGACGCGACGACTCGGTGCGAAGTTTCAGGTCATCGAGGATTCACTGGCCCGGGACGGCGATTTCTACCTGCTCACCTTGCGGATGCTGCCGCAGGTGCCATTCTTCCTCATCAACCTGGCGATGGGGCTGACGAGTTACCCGTTGTGGCGGTTCTATGTGATCAGCCAGATCGGGATGCTGCCAGCGACATGTGTCTTCGTCTACGCCGGGGCGCAGGCTGTTGATCTGAAAACTCTCATCGAGCAGGGGCCCCGCAGCCTCTTGACCCCCAATCTTGTCGTGGCGTTGTGTCTGCTGGCCGTAGTTCCGTGGATCATGCGGAGTCTGATTCGCTGGATCCGACCGGGGGAGTGACCGATCATCAGTGGAATCGCTCCGCAGCCTATTGTCGTTCAGTCGGATCAGAGAAATCATCCATGATTGAAGTGGAGATCAAATTCCGTGTTCCCGATGCCGCCCTGATTGATCGTCTGATCTCCGAGGGACAGCTGGTGTTTTCCGAGCCTGTCATCCAGCGGGACATCTACTGGAATCACCCACAACGCAACTTTCGGGAGACCGACGAAGCCCTTCGTATCCGCAGTACGGGGACTGAGAATATTCTGACCTACAAGGCTCCACGGCTCGATACGCTGACTCGCACGCGACCTGAGACGGAGATCCCGTTCCTCGCCGGATGTGAATCGACCGAGAAAATGCGATCGGTCCTCCTCGCCCTCGGTTTTCGTGTCATCGAGTCGGTCGAAAAGTCTCGCCGCACAGCCGCGTTTCACTGGGAAGGGGCGGAGATTGAAGTCGCTCTCGATGAGGTCCAGTCTCTGGGCACCTTCCTGGAGATCGAAGCCATCGCCGACGAGAGCCATTGGCAGCTGGCTCGCGATCAGATCGTTCGCCTGGCAGAGCATTGGCGAATCACTGACCTGCGTGAGCCCCGGTCCTATCTGCGCATGCTGCTTGAACAACAAGGCGTGCTTTAACTGCGATCAACCGTTTAATGGCCCGTTTTTCCGGAGACACTCATGCCGCGATTTTTACACATGCTGTTCGGTCTGTTGATTCCGAGTCTTCTCTCATTGGCGGTGCGGGCTGATGACCATCTCTGGGTGGCGAAGCCGTTGACTGGGGAGAAGTCATTTACTCCCGGCGTCGAAGGCCCCGCTTGTGACAAAGCTGGGAATGTCTATGCGGTCTGCTTTGAGAAGGATCACACGATCGGAAAGGTGACTTCCGGTGGACGTGGTGAGGTCTGGTTGACGCTCCCGGAAGGCAGCTCCGGGAATGGCATCGTCTTCGACCGTGCGGGCATGATGTATGTCGCCGATTACACAGCTCATCAGGTTCTCAAAATTGACCCCGCGACGAAGAAAGTCGCTGTACTGGCGCATGAACCCCGCATGAGTCAGCCCAACGATCTCGCCATCGGTCCCGACGAAGTGCTCTGGGCCAGCGATCCGAACTGGAAAGAAAACACCGGGCAGCTATGGCGAATAGATCGTCAGGGCAAAGTCACGCGTGTGGCGGAGAATCAAGGTTCGACGAATGGCATCGAGGTCAGTCCCGATGGCAAGCACCTGTATGTGAATGAGAGTGGCCAGCGGAATGTCTGGTCATTCGAGATCCAGACCGACGGGACGCTGGCCAATAAGACGCTCATTCGCCAGTTCCCCGATCACGGGTTCGATGGCATGCGATGTGACATCGACGGGAACTTGTATATCGCCCGGTACGGGAAGGGGACTGTCGTGGTCATGTCACCCACCGGGGAGATCCTGCACGAGGTTGACGTACTGGGGACCTCCCCGAGCAATGTCAGCTTTGGCGGCCCGGATGGGAGAACCGTCTACGTGACCGAGGTCATTCACCAGCGGCTGGTCCAGTTCCGAACCGAGAAACCGGGACTCGCCTGGAGCCGCTGGCAGGAGCAGACTACCAAATAAAACGAGCCGCCCTGAGGACGGCTCGTGACGAAAGCAAAGAGTGTCTTCACAGCCGCTCAGTTGTTCCCTCCGTGGGCCTTTCGGGCCTTCAGGACGCTGGCGACGAATTTGTCGAAGAACTTCTGCGAACCGTCAGTCACGCTGCGCGGCAGCGTGCCCAGGGCCATCGCCTTGACCGACAGATTCGCGAGTTTCGACTTCTCCCGCCAGACGATCGATGGAATGTGATTCCCGTTTTTGTCGATATCAAGCAGGATCACATAAACCTCCAGTGACAGCTCAATGGCTTTCCCCTGGATCTTTTCGTCCTCAGGGTTGTCGGCCATCACGCCCATCACAATGACGGGCTGCCCAACTGGCAATTGGCCGACGCGGTTCAGTTCCAGCTTCAGGCGGTTCTTCACCGTCTTCTTCAGCTTGTCGAACATGTAGTCGTTGATGCGGCCCGACGGGTCAATCTCAAACGGCTTGATGAGCAGAAACGATTCGGTCATCTGAGCCAGCAGTTTGTCGGCTCGCTCGGTTCCCGTCAGATCGACCAGATCCTTTTCAGGATCGCCACCGCCACCCGCACCACCGCTGAGTCCGCGGGCCTTGGGGGGAACACTGGTCGGCGTAATCCTGCGGGGTGACTTCCCCTCCGACTCACCCAGGACTTCGCGGATATCATTCACCGAGACAGCGAAGTTCAGGTTCTGGCCAATCGCCATCTGAAAGGAATTCATCCCGACCACTTCGCCCATCATGCTGACCAGCGGGCCACCACTGTTACCGGGCGAAATCGGCGTGTCGGTCTGCAGGTACATCCCCTTCATCTGCAGTTCGCGTCCATCGCGGACGTTTGAGACCGTGCCCTTGGAGGCGGTGAAGGAGAGTCCCAGAGGTGCTCCGAAGGCTGCGACCTCTTCTCCTTTACGAGGCAGTTCATCGGCCAGGGTTATCGGAACAAATGGTGCCCCGGAAGGATCCAGCTGGATGATGGCGATGTCCCGTTCGTCATCGAACAGCAGGAAGCCCGTGACATCACACTCGCGATTGTCCTCGAACTGGGCTTTGATCGTCTGGCCCCCTTCGATGACGTGATAATTCGTCACGACGATCCCGGTGTCACTGACCACAAACCCGCTGCCCAGTGACTGGCCGCGAGCCGATTCGACATTAATGCGGACGATGGACCGATCAGTCTGCTCGACAAGATCGGGGTAGCTCATTTCCTCGCGTGGAGTTCGCGACGCAGGAGCGTCGTCGTCGCCCCGGTTCTTACGGGGCCGGCTACCACGAGTGATGACGGTCGCAACGGGAGCAGGTGTTGAGGTGACTGTCGCTGGTGGGGACTCGCTATTGGCGGGGCTGGGCAGTCGAGCTGCCGTCACAGCTTGTGGCTGAGAGTTGACGACCGGTACTGCAGCGACGGTTGCTGGTGGCGAGACTGCGGGCGTAGCTGTCAATGGGATCGCCACAGCCTGAGCGAGAGGAGCCGAAGAACTGGTATCTCCTCGGCCCATCATCATAAACACGACGAGACCAACGATTACAGCTGCGCCACCACCTCCGAGGATTCCCATCACGAGGTGGTTCGTGCCCTGTCCCTTGGACGATCGGGACTTCTTCTTGTTTCCGCGAGGTGTAACCATGGTGATCCTTACCGACAGGGAGGAACACTGAAACTCAGAAGTCAGTGGATGAACAGACTAGAGACGCCAGAACGGCGAGAAAGACGTGAACAGTCTACACATGCTCTCTGTTTGAATTCCATTCGGAAGAATCCCAAAGCAAGGCGTTCATCAGAAATAATTGGTCGAGTCGCTATTTCGTTAGACACTTCCAAACCGGTTAATGGCACCGTGACGCTGGACCGCCCGCCCAATCCCCTTTCGTGTTTTTTGTGTATTTCGTGGTCGACTCTTCCTCATCCGTATTGGCATCGCATGGCCAGCCAAATGTCACGTCGTAATGCCGATGCGAGTCTCAGAAAATGGGAACCACGAAACCCTAGAAATGCACGAAAAGAGACTCAGGAAACGGCTGTCTTTACTTTCGCGGCAGGTAAACGAGGACGCAGAATCAGCCGTAAAGACGATTCGCTTCCGTGTGGTCGATCTTGCGGGCTTTAATTTGTCCGCCGGAAAGCTGTTCACCCGCGGGGTCGATATAGATTCGCCCCGATCGCCCGGGTTTCACGCTGAGCACGTGGATATTAAAGATGAAACTCTGGTCGGTCTGGGCTGTGAACCAGTGGACATTGTCTTTGAGGTCAGTCACCGTGGAGCATCCACCGACTCTGAAGGTCTTGTCGAGTGTCGGCTGGATGATCATGAAGTCCTTGCCGATGTCTTCCACACGGTCGTAGTGCCGCCCGTGGAATTCCCCCTTCATGATCAGGAACGCTGTCGCCATGTTGTCGTGTCCGTGCGGTACGACCGACCGATCTTTGTTCAATGAGAAGACCTGATGCCCGAAGATCAGCTCCGTGGGCAACCCCTCGACCATGGGGATTGTCGCTCGCAGACTCAGCTCTCCGCGGTCTTTGAACTTCGCGGTGTTCGACAACTTGTCGAAGTCGATGAACTTCAGGAACTCCGGCAGATCGACCCGGTTGAACAGCGTTTCCACCTGCTTCTGCCAGACAAGTGGCTCCAGCTTCTGCCCCCGCAGGTCGAGGCTCATTGTGTTGAGTTCCGACAACCACTGGGCCGCGATCAGCTTCACGTCGTCCGCAAATGCGTCAGCAGTGAAGAGTGTATTGAGCAGTGACCAGGTGAGAAGACCACCGAGCGTCTGCTGCTGGAATTCGCGCCGTGTGAGTGATTGCATGGAGGACGCCTTGTGAACGAACGGGTCATCATGCCAGTAGGACAGACATTCCTGACGGTCCCGAAACACCGCACATCAGCGATCCACCCTACGCAATCACTTCCTGGATCACTTCCGAATTCTCTGGCAGCAGCGGGTACTCATTCCCGCGCGGATCGTGGATAACGCTGTGCGGGTTAATTCCCAACAGATGATACATCGTGGCCAGCAGCGACTTCGGCGAAACGGGTCGCTCGGTCACATCGCTGGCGATCGAGTCGGTCGCCCCGATGATCTGACCCTTTTTAACGCCGCCGCCAAAGAACAGCGTACTGTAGGCCCGGGACCAGTGATCGCGACCACCACCACTGACGTTCGTCTGGATCTTCGGCGTCCGACCGTGCTCGCTCATCAGGACGACCAGCGTGTCGTCGAGCATGCCGCGCTCTTCCAGGTCCTGGATCAACCCGGCCAGAGCCTTGTCCAATCCAGGCAACAGCTGGTCGACCATGCGGGGGAAGTGGTCAAAGTGCGTGTCCCACGCATCACCCGCCAGACCGTACTCATCCCAGAAGACCGAGACGAGCCGCGTGCCCGCTTCAATCATGCGGCGGGCGGCGAGGCACGACTGGCCAAACAGCGTCATCCCGTACCGGTCGCGGATGCTGTCTTTTTCCGAACGGATGTCGAGGGCGTCGCGAACCTTCGGCGAAGAGAGGACGTTGAACGCCATCTCCTGATACTTGCCGAACGATGTTTCTCCTCGCGATGCATCCAGGTTGCGGCGCCCCGCCTCGAACTGCTCGGCCAAGGTGCGACGACGATTCGTACGATCGAGCGTCAGATCGGGCAGGGTGTCGGTTGCAGCCAATCGGAAGTGTGAGTCCCGAGTGCAGCCCATGTAGGGCTCCAGGCCATTGAACTCAAATCCAGTTCTCGCCTTGCGGATGAACTTGGTTCCCCGTCCGTTGAATTCCGTCCAGTTGGGGTTTGCATCCGTGCCGAGAAAAGCGCCGTATGGTCCCGCACGGAAGGGCTGGTCCGTGCGTTTGCTGCTGAACGGGAACGGCAGGGCGACGTTCTGCAGCGTCTCGGAGTACTTGCCGCCGCGGGCAATCCGGTCGTAATACTCGACGCACGAGCCGAAGTAGGGATGGTGACGCTCGTCTCGCGGGTTCAGCTCCATCCCGACATCGATCGACGCCACGCCCGTCATGGCGTATGCGACACCATGCAGCGGGTAAGGGTGCGACACCGAGCGGATGACGGTCGTGCGGTCCATGTAGCGGGCCAGAGTCGGCAGATGCTCGCAGACATCCAGCCCCGGCAACGACGACGCGATTGGTTGAATCGTGCCACGCACCTCCAGTGGTGCGTTCGGCTTCATATCAAAAGTTTCCAGCTGGCTCGGCGAGCCGTACAGGAACAGTACGATACAGTTCTTGGCCTTGCCGAATCCGTACTCCGAACCTCGCTCGTTGGCAGCTGCGTCATTCTGGAGCAAGCCCGCGAGACCGAGCCCGCCAAACGTAGACCCACCGACCTGCAGCAGATCCCGACGAGTCAGACCATCGCACAGCTGTTTCGCAGAGCCGAGTACACGCAACATCCCAAATACCTCCCGTGAGCATCAATAACAGCTTATTCGACAGAATCCCCGGGAGCAATCAGAAAACCAGTCCTGCGAGCCCTTCACCGCTGTAAATCGGGCAGATTCTGTGCGTTTTACGGCTCGGGAAGGCCGGTTTCGTGGCCCGGTTGTGATACCAGCAGGGTAGCCCGGCCAACCTGTTGTCGGGGTGCCCGCCGGCACAAGATGCCTTACCCTGTGCTACCCAGCCCTCATTTGCCTGCGCCGCCTTCCAGATATTCACCCGTAGAAACAAGTTTCGCGTAACCAAACCCTAACGCCGCCATGAAGGCCGCGTGAACGTCAGCTGCGCGGACGACTGTACCGTTAAACTCCTGGTCTCGCGTAGCACACGCATCATGCACGACTATGCAGCGGTAGCCCATATCGCTGGCAGCTCGCGTTCCTGCGTCCACACACATATGGCTCATGGCCCCGCAGATGACTAACTCTTCGATGCCATGCTGGTCGAGGATGGCTTGGAGGTCTGTTTCAAGGAACGAGTTGACATGATGCTTAAGCACAACAGGCTCACCATCGTGTGATCGTACCTTCGAATGGATTTGAGCCCCTGTGGAATTGGGGGCGAAGAATGGCGCATCCTCCGACGGAAACTCGTGTCGCACATGGACAATCAAATCCCCCGCAGCGCGTGCCGCAGCCAGTAGACTGGCAGCGTTGTCAGCGGCCAGGTCCATTCCACTCAACGGCCACTTGCCACCGGCGAAGTAATCATTCTGAACATCGATCAGTACCAGAGCACGTTTTGCCATTTTGTTCTTTCCCAACCACGGGGTAGCCCAGGTTGCACCGCAACCTTTGGGGGCCATAGGTCATGAAGGCATCATCACGGTAAGTGTCCAGCTGGGCAAGAGCCTCTATGCGGCTTTGACGCCTCTGCCCAAACGACTTACGAATCTTGTTCTCTGGCGGGATGACCCACGGATCGGATCAACTGCCGTAGAGTTCGTCGATCACCCGCCCGCTGCAGGCCTGGAACGTGCGGCCCAGCTGGTCGCGGAGTTCGGATTGGATCGGAAGGCCCATCGCCGAGAACAGCGTCGTACCCAGGTCATCGGGCGAGAAGGACCGGGTCAAGGGATGGGCACCCGTCGCGTCGGAGCGGCCGATGACCTGGCCGGGGACGACTCCGCCGCCTGCGAAGAGAGCTGTGTAGACGCTCGCCCAATGGTTGCGGCCCACGTACTCGGAACCGGGGAGTTTCGAGATCGCTGGGGTTCGCCCGAACTCGCCCGTCATCACGATCATCGTCTCATCGAGCAGCCCCGTCGCAGCCAGGTCATCCAGCAGAGCTGATACTCCCTGGTCGAGTGGCGGGAGCAATGTATCGCGCAGGTTGACGAAGTTTTTCTCGTGCGTGTCCCATGTCTGGACCGGGCCCATGTTCGCCTGGATCACCGATACGCCTGCCTGCACCAGACGCCGCGCTAGAAGTAGTGACTGCCCGAAGGTGTGCCGACCATATGCATCCCGCACGGTGTCTGGCTCTCGTTCCAGCTGGAACGCCTGGGACATCTTACCTGAGGTCAGCAGGTTCATCGCGGTGTGATGCAACTCGGGGTACGAACCTGACTCCGCAGCTGTCAGTCGCGGAAGACGCTCCCGTTCGAACAGCTCCCGCAGGTGGTCGCGACGGTTGACCCTCTCAATCGTGACTCCGGCGGGCAGGGTCAGTGTCTCTTCGCGGAAGTTCTGGTGATTCGGGTCCTGATTCAGCTGCCAGGGATTGTGCTTGGCGGACAGATATCCGCAGTTCTGGCCCGGCCAGGGAATCGCTCCTCCCGCCAGCGGATAGGGCAGGGCCACGCCGTTCGGGATACCATCGTTGCGGGGCCGCAGAAAGTCGTACGCGGAGCTGAAGCTCGGCCAGTCGTGCTTTGATGCCGCATTGGAGGCGTCGCCCGGCAGCTGACGCGGCATCGTGTGGCCGGTGAGGGCCTTGTGCGTCGCCGGGAAGTGATTGTTCTCCGCGTGCGACATTGTGCGTACGAGTGTGTAGTTCCGAGCCCGCTGTGCCAGCTTCGGCAACAGCTCGCAGATCTCCAATCCTGGTACGGTGGTTGGGATCGGCCGGAACTCCCCGCGAATCTCAGCAGGAGCCTCGGGTTTCATATCGAATGAGTCGTGCTGAGCCAAACCGCCCGGCAGGTAAATGAGAATGACCGACTTGGCTCGCCGGACTGGGGCCAGTTCTGACGCCGTGCCCGCCGCAGGGGATAACAACGGGAGCCCGAACGCCGCCGCTCCGGTATTGCGTAGCCAGTCACGACGATTCAGCTGCAGTCGAACACTGGAACCTGACGTTGGGAAAGCCAAAATCGTTTCCCCAGGAAGGACTGGTGACAAATCAAGAGTTGAGCATATGTGTTGGCCCGTCAGCTGTCGAGCAGTTGGAAGCATCCGATGCGGTGCCAAACGAAAAACCGTCTCGGCGAGTGACGCATAGCGTCTTGTCTCGCGGAGACGGTCGAGGAGTCCGATACGGAGGGATCGCCCCCGGGAATTACTTCTTCCGTACCGGAGGATTATCTTTCGGATCGTTGGTCGCTGTGTTCAGCGGACGACCACCAGCTGCGGGTGCTTTTTCGGCGGTCTGGGTGGGAGCCTTTCCGGCAGCTGCGGGGGCTGCGGCGGTGTTAGCTGCTCCGCTGGTTCCGGCGGGAACCCAGTTAGCGGTGGCCCAGATCGGATGGCATTCCACGACGCTGGCACCGAGATCCTGAAGCAGGTCGCGGAACTTCGCCGAGTTCATCCCTTCGTTTGAGACAGCACGCTGCATCACGAAGCGACGGTTATTGGGGATGTAGGCGAACATCTTGCCATCGCCGAGCGAGTCATTCTCAGCCAGCAGACGGAGCAGGGCTGCACGTGGCACAGCTTCCTGTGACTTGGGAAGTTCGTCGAGCCATGCCATCAGCCACAGCGACTGCTGGTCCTGGCTCAGAACTGCCGACATCGAGAGGGTCCACTCGGTGCCTTCCATCTCTGCGCGGAAGGCGAAGTCGTATCGCTGCAGTTGCTTCTCGGGCTTCAGGCCCAGAGCTTTGACCATCTGGCCGAGGCCTTCTTCGTCCACTCCACCTGGCTTGAGTGGCAGCTTGGCGGCTTCCACGTCAATGAGGTTCGACGCAGGAGCTTCAGCAGCGTCGGCCGATTCCGTCGCAGCTGGTTTTGCGACGGCGGGCTTTGAAGTCGTCTTCCCCGCAGGGGCTTTCGCCGCTGGGGCCTGTGCCAATGCCAGGGCAGCGACACTTCCGGTGAGGGCCACAGTGGCGGCACCGGTCCAGATCCAACGGTAAAAACCAGAACGCATCTCAGACACTCCTTGTCGAAATCGGCGACGACGAAT
>QWOR01000035.1 GCA_003669575.1 Planctomycetota bacterium
CGGCCTTCCCACGCCGTCGATGATCCTTGAACAACGATCCGCGATGGTGAGACCGTGACCACGCAAAAATGACGGATTGGGAAAGCCGTCCTCCATTTTGGCGATCTCAGTCGCTGTCATCGGCAAGTCGTCTGAGGCGAATGACCGCATCAGTACCCCTCCCAATCGTATTTTTAGCATGTGACTTTAGGTATCGCCGAACGGAAACTCAACCAGACAGCGAGTCAGATCCGGACTCGCTGCCTCCAGGGTCTGCAAGGCGGAGTCGATTCCCGGACCAAAGATCTGACGCATCGTGGACAGACCAAGGTCATACCGAGTGGATTCAAGCGACATCGACAGGTCGTCAGCAACACGGAACCAGAGATTGTGGAATGACTTCAGTGGTACTTCCGCAACGGCTCACGAAGTGGCCAGCGGCTCGGCAGCAGATTGCCTTGCGGTTCGGCAAACCGGCAATGGAGTGCCCCGAGACGTTCCATCGCAATCTGAATTTCCGCATTGGGGTCGATGAAGTCGTCATGGTCGCAACCGGTGCAATCCGGGATCGTTCCGAAGCCGATCACGGTCCCCGATTTGAGAGGGGCGATGAAACCTAGCAAGGCAAACACGTCTTCAGCCTGATGGCTGATTTCGGAGGTGGATCCCCGGTACTTCACCTGACCATTCACCTGCACTGTGACATTCAGATTGTAGGGATCACCGACCTCATCGAGCGTTACCAGGTAGGGCCCGAGCTGATTCCCTTTTGCCATGTCTTTTGTCAGACAAAATCCACCCACAAACTCCGTGGCCTGAATGTCCCGGGCAGAGATGTCATTGAAGATGTAGAATCCATCCGTGTGATGCAAATCGATTTCAACCGAAGCAGTCATTTTTCCTGTTCGAAATCCACATAGATGACCGCCAGCGTCCTTATGACAATTACTCGTGTGGAGGACTTCACGCCGGAGAGGATAGCGACTGTCCGGCAGGATTTAGCGATAGATCACTCATTCGGAGCGATCAATTCTGGTGTGTAGTTCCTCACCGATCCGAACAGCGGTAAGACAGGATACTCTGCGATCTCCTCGCCGGGATACTGGTCGAACAGCGGCAACAGCTGTGCCGGCTCGGTTAGCTGAGGATCGATCCAGTGCGAGTTTCTTCCGGGGAGAGGATCACCGGCATTCTGTCGTGAAGGGGCACCTCGACAAGGCCAGTGATATGGGGCGGACGCACCATCTTCCGACTTCATCGAACTGCACGCAGGTGCGCTGCCATTTTCATCCGGATTTTCAGCAGGGAAGCGCCACCATTTTCAACCGGGCTTAACATATGCTGCT
The DNA here is from genome assembly GCA_003669575.1 of Planctomycetota bacterium. Classification (GTDB taxonomy): domain Bacteria; phylum Planctomycetota; class Planctomycetia; order Planctomycetales; family Planctomycetaceae; genus TH-plancto1. Next base: position 1,326 of record QWOR01000035.1, read on the forward strand.
CTCAGCATGATTTGTTACAGTCGTTTTGACGGGAAGTGAACATACCGTCTTGCCGTAAGGCGGCGACGAATCGAGCGGAGGTTTCTGAATGGACCGACGTAGAGCAATGTTGACAGTGATGAGTATTTTCGCGTTTGCTTGCCGAAGTGCGACAGCGCAGGATGATCCGAAACGCTCCACCCCCGTACTCAAGTCCAATGTCGAGTATGCCGTAGTCGGCCGCAAGTCGCTCCAGCTCGATGCATACCTACCCGCAGGCAAAGTGCCGGTACCAGCAATCGTGCTCCTGCACGGCGGTGGATTCACCGGTGGCGCGAAGGGCGGTTATACGGGCGAACTAGCACGCCACCTTGCCGCCCAAGGCTACGCAGCCTTCGATATCGACTATCGGCTTATGGGGGATCTTGGGCCCGGAGCGACACTCCCAAAAGCAATAGAGGCAGCCCGAGAAGATCTGGCCCAAGCGGTTGAACACGTTGTCGCCAATTCGAAGAGCTACGGCATCGATCCCGATCGGCTCGCTGTGGGCGGTGGATCGGCGGGCGCGATCGCCGCTCTCCTTGCCACCTATGGCGAGGATCGCTCGGCCCGGCAGCCTACCGCGGTCGTCAGTCTGTGGGGTGGCATGTATGGGCAGGAAAAAGCCATTAAGCCCGGCGACCCGCCTGTACTCCTGGTTCACGGAACGGCAGACAAGACGGTGCCCTTCGCGCACTCTGAATCGATTGCGACTGCCTCACGAAAAGCAGGTGTCGACGCTGTTCTATTGCGCATCGAGAACGGAGGACACACCCTGCCACTGAACCAGCGATTTCAGGGCCGGACAATCCTTGAGAGCGTCACGGAGTTCCTCGATATGCGACTAAAGTGAGGTGCAACAGGAAATCCAGGCGTGGCGATCACGAACAATCAGGACACGCCGACCCAAATATTGAACCGTAGGCGTGGTTGACGTGTGCCCGCTGGTGTTTCTGCACCTCGGTTCACGCCGAGTCTGGATTTCACTAAGCACGTTGTCACCGCATTCCGCATGGGTCATGCCGACAGGTCCGGTGCGGGTTTCTCATTGACTGAAAATTGAAGTACGCAAACAAATCTACAAAACAATCCTTGACAAATCGTGTTGGATGGCCGAATATATAAACACTACCTGGTTGGTAGTACTTGTTTGCGAGGGAAAATCCCCGCAACTGTGTTTCATGCAATGAGTCGCGGACATCACTGGTCGACCGGAATCCGTGGCAGTGACCGTACTGGTCCAACAATGTCTCTCTCATCGACCCATCGGACGAAAGCCACCGTGCGTGGCGTTTCGTCTTCGACGCTCAAAGACGGCGGATCGTTGATCCGACCGCTGGCCTTGCTGAACCAGGCCCATCACACGACTGGCTGCTGTCGCCCGTGTTGTTGCTGTTGAGCCAGCAATCGCTTTTGCACCCTTGCTGCGATTGCCCCGCCCTGTTCTCTGTCAGTTGAAGGGCCACTCTTGGCTCCGTTTCTGATGGAGTGACTGTCCCGCAGGGCGGCTTTTATCCATTCGCTGCGGTCTCTGGCCGGGGAGTGCGCTGCTCCCCGGCGATGACGCCCCGCCTGAGCGCCCTCGTACTCAGAGCCACATGGCTCGGGCGAGGCCCGGCCGATCTTGTTTCTACACATTCACTGGTCAGAAGTCGGACGGCTCGCAGCCGCCTCGACCAGCTGCGCTCCCGGTGCGCACAACGACCATTCACACATCCACATTCGATCGGAGAAATCGATCATGCTCGTCTCACGCCCATCCTGGCCACGTACCCGTGGCTTCACGCTCATCGAACTGCTGGTGGTGATTGCCATCATTGCCGTACTGATCGCCCTTCTATTACCTGCCGTGCAGCAGGCTCGTGAAGCGGCCCGCCGTTCTCAATGCAAGAACAATCTCAAGCAGATCGGGCTCGCGCTGCACAACTACCATGACACGCATGCGACTTTCCCGCCTGGGGTCGTCCACAAGTCAGGCAATCAGGCCGTGGCCGCGTTGGCCTCGTACGGGTGGGGGACGTTCATTCTCCCTCAGCTGGAGCAGGCGAACATCTTCAACACGATGCAGACCAACGGCGTTGACCTCGATCAGCTGCTGAAGAACACCGCTGACCCCGTGGCACAGGCCCTCCCGAAAACAACCTTCAGCTTCTATCGCTGCCCCTCGGATACCGCACCGGATCTCAATGAACGTCGGGAGTGGGACACGCCGTACAAGGCGTACTTCGGCAACCAGCCGGTGTATCTCGGGACATCAAACTATGTCGGTGTCTCCGGTTCACGCTGGGCGGTTCCCGATGACTGGATCACGTCGCAGCGGGACCCGTATGGCGTGTTCTGGGGAGACAGCAAGGTCCGCATCACCGACATCACCGATGGAACCTCGAACACATTCATCGTGGGTGAACGTGACTGGCGACACGGTTGGGCCGCCAACTGGGTCGGGCAACGGAATTACACCGGGACTGGCATCTGGGGGTCGCGCCAAAACCTGGCGATCCTGAACGTCAAGATCAACGATCCGCTGTTACAGCCCAATGGCAATCCAGCTGTCTCCCGCGGCTTCAGCAGTGAACACACTGGAGGCGCACACTTCCTGTTCGCTGATGGTCGCGTGACATTCATCAGCGAGAACATCGAGTTCAATGATGTAAACCCCAACCTGGTCACTCCGGCTGCGACGCTGGGCTTGTTTCAGAAGCTCGGTCGCCGCAACGACGGATTCGTTGCCGGAGAGTTTTAGTCTCTCCGCCACCCACACAAATCCATTCTCCCGAGTGCAGTGAGCCTCGCTCCTCAGTCTCAGCGAGCTGGAAGAAAATTCACAAGGATCAACAAAATGAAGAGGTTGAAGTTCTGGAAACCCGTCACAATGGCGTCACTGGGCTTGTTCCTGGCCAGTGGCTGTTCCGAGGGGCCCGAGTTGGGAATAGTCTCTGGAACGGTGAAACTGCAGGGACAGGCTGTGCCGTTTGCCTATGTCATGTTCCAGCCAGTCGATCCTCCGGGAACGTATGGCGCCGCCTACACCAAAGCGGACGGGACTTATGAACTCCGGTTCAGCGAATCCCGCAATGGGGCCACGCTCGGTAAGCATCAGGTCAAAATACGAACAGCCTCAACGGACGAGATCCAGGTCGAGGACAAGAACACCGGACTCATGGTGACTCCTGAATTACCGAAGGGTTATCAGGGACGTCTGGAGTTTGAGTTCGATCGCACTGTCGCTTCAGGCAGCAATGCCCACGACTTCGATCTCGATCCAACCAAGGTGCCTAAGCCAGCGAAGACCTCCGGAACTCGCCGAGTCCGTCGCGCTGCGTTTCTCCCCTAACACACAGATCACACACACAGACCACTGATCAAGGACACGAACCATGCCACACGGAAACTCTTCCTGGCAACTACTGACACTGTTGCTGATTCTCGCTCTGCCTGCGGTTGCCACCCTGTCCGCCGCGGAGGCCAAACGGCCGCCGAACATCGTCATCATCGTGGCTGACGACCTCGGCTATGGTGACCTCGGTTACCTGGGCGGCAAAGACATCCCCACGCCACGGATCGATGCCCTGGCTCATGACAGCGTGCGATTCTCGTCGGGCTATGTCTCGGGCCCCTACTGTAGCCCGACTCGGGCCGGGCTGCTGACCTCTCGCTATCAGCAGCGATTTGGTCATGAGTTCAATCCCGGACCCAATGCGGCAGCGGGATTCGGCTTGAGCCTGGAAGAGAAAACGCTGGCGGATCGCCTCAAGGCAGTCGGGTACTCCACCGGAATCGTGGGGAAGTGGCACCTCGGGAACGAGGAGAAGTTTAACCCCACCAAGCGTGGCTTCGATGAGTTCTTCGGTTTCCTCGGCGGTGCCCACGGGTACTTCCCCGAAGAGGGCGGGAACAACCCGATTCTGCGAGGGACCGAGGTTGTCCAAGAGTCCGAATACCTGACCGATGCCTTCACCCGTGAAGCCGTCTCCTACATCGACCGTCACAAGGACAAGCCCTTCTTCCTCTACCTGACCTATAACGCCGTGCACAATCCGCAGCACGCCAAGAAGGAACATCTCGAACGATTTGCTTCGATCCCCGATGAACGCCGTCGAACTTATGCGGGCATGTTGACGGCGATGGACGAAGGAATCGGCCGCGTGCTCGACAAGGTGAAGGATGCCGGATTGGAGAACGATACTCTTGTCACCTTCATCAGTGACAACGGTGGCCCTCCGGCAAATGGTTCGACCAACGGGCCTCTGAATGGCCAAAAGGCGACAACATGGGAAGGAGGGATTCGTGTCCCCTTCCTCATCAAGTGGCCCGGCCAGCTGCCCGCTAACCAGGACTACTCGCAACCAGTCATCCAGCTCGACCTCGGCACGACGGTCCTTGCCGCTGCGGAAGCCAAAGTCGACGACGCTCAGAAACTCGACGGTGTGAACCTGTTGCCTTACTTGAAGGGGGAGAACAAAGACGCTCCTCATCAGTCGCTCTACTGGCGATTCGGAGAACAAATCGCACTGCGGAAAGGCGATTGGAAGCTGCTCAAGGTCCGCGGCGATGAGCAGGCCCGGCTCTACAACCTCAAGGATGACGTCGGCGAAAAGACCGATCTGGCCGCCAGGAATCCTGAGCTTCTGAGTGAACTGCAGAAGGAGTGGGATACTTGGAATGCGACACTGGTTAAGCCATCATGGACTCCGGGACCGCAGCAGCAAGGCAATCGCCGCAATCAACGCAACCAGGTTCAATCCGTCAAGTAAGTCCCCACCGGGCGTTTCTAAACACCCGCAATCGATATAGGACCGTTCTCATGAAGAGACTCATCTCCTCGGGGATGTTGATGGCTGGCATGTCCATCGTCACCTCCTCTCCGCTGCAGGCGGAG
>QWOR01000030.1 GCA_003669575.1 Planctomycetota bacterium
AAGCCGGGGGAGGTGATCCAGGCGGACCAGGTGCCCAGCCGCATCATGGCCGATTATCTCGTCAAGCTCGGCACGCGTGCGGTTTTGCGGGAGGATCGGAAGTCGAACGATTACTCAGTGGGGCGCGAAGTCTATAACCCGCTCGGCCGTGACCTGTATCTCCTGATGCGGACGGCGTCCTTTAACCAGATCGTCGGAGGGTCCGCATACACGGGGCTCACCAACTCGACTCTCCGTCATGAGGACATGACCCCGCTGATCGATGCCCATCGGGCGGTGTTGTTCGGCCGCTGGCGAAATCCAGCGTATCAAGATCCGAACGAGGCGATCGAAAAGACCGATGGTGCGGTCGAACCGCTGGCCGTCCAGTACACGGTCGATTGCCAGCCGGTGAAGCCCCGCTACCGGGAGTGCTTTGTGCGCTGGATTATCCCAGTCAAACAGGTTTCGGGAAAATCTTCCGGTCCCTGATCTGCGGACTTCATTTTTGCGTGTGCTGGTCTTCATTCTGTCCTTTGCATTCTGTGAGCGTTCCCCGTGATCGAGACTAAGAAACTCACCAAGCGCTATGGCAATCTTGTCGCAGCCAACGAGATTACGATCAGCCTCAAGGAAGGGGATGTGTTCGGGTTCATCGGCCCCAACGGATCGGGCAAAACGACCACGATGCGCATGATCGCGACGCTGCTGAACCCCGATTACGGCGAGTGCTACGTCTGTGGGAAGTCGATCTATACCGACCCGCAGGAGATTCGCCGTCTGGTCGGATACATGCCCGACCGGTTCGGTGTGTATGACGACATGACGATCATCGAGTACCTGGAGTTTTTCGCGGCGACCTACCGCATCAACGGCCCGGCCCGTCGCAAGATCTGCGAAGAGAAGCTCGAACTCGTTGACATGAGCTTCAAACGGGACGCCATGGTCAATCAGCTGTCGCTGGGCCAGACCCAGCGAGTCGGGCTGGCGCGGACACTGCTGCATGATCCACAAGTGCTGCTGCTCGACGAGCCGGCCGGAGGTCTCGACCCGCGAGCCCGTATCGAAATGCGCCAGCTGCTCAAGCGGCTGGGCGACATGAAAAAGACGGTCATCGTGTCGAGCCACATCCTGCCTGAACTGGCCGATGTCTGTACCCGGGTCGGCATGATCGAAAAGGGAATCATGCTGGTGGACGACTACGTGGCTGACGTGATGAAGAAGTCGCGAGAGGCGATCATCCTGCAGATCGAAGTGACGACCAACCACGAAAAGGCCGCAGCTCTGATCGGTCAGATGTCGGATGTGGCGAATGTCGAGATGGTCGGTACCCGGATCGATGTCACCCTGAAAAAGGGCGTGGAGGACTACAGCTTGATTCCGTCGGCGCTGATCGAAAGTGGCTTCAAGCTCAAGCTCTTCCGAGAGGAAGAACTGAATCTGGAAACTGCCTTCATGATGTTGACGAAGGGGAAACAGCAGTAGTGGAACATGGTGGCTGCCCGTCGCTCGCCAAGGATTGTGGATTACGCGCGGCGAATCGCGTCCATGGGGGAGAGACTCGCGGCTTTCCATGCCGGGTAGAGTCCACCCAGGATTCCCAGCAGGGTGCTGGTCAGAAAACCAAAGACGGCCAGTCCGACAGAAACATGCAAGGCCAGCTTGTCGGGCCAGAAATGATTGGCGATTAGTGATGCGATCTTGCCGATCAGGACCCCGATAAACCCGCCCGACAGCCCGATCACGGCACTCTCGGAGATCACGAGCCGCATCACCTCCCCGCGGGTCCAGCCATTTGCTCTCAGGATCCCAAATTCCCCGATGCGTTCCACGACGCTCATCAGCATCGTGTTCAGGATGCTGAGCACTGCTATTAGAAAGCCCACAGATGAGATCAGCGTCAGGAACAGCTTGAGGTCTCCGCTGAATTCGTTGAATTGCTCCGCCCAGTCTTCGGGGGAGAGAACCTCCACGCTGGAGGGGATGGAGATCTCGTCCAATATTTTCGACTCGCTGGGTTTCGCGACAGTCGGCTGTGATGTTGCTGGTGGAACGCTACCGCCTTTCACCCAGGTGTCGAGAGCGGTGGCCATCATCTGAAATGGATTGGGGCCCTCCCCAGACAGCAGAATGAGCGCGTCCATCACTCCTGATGGCTTCCACTCGCGTCCCTGGAAGTGCTTCTCAATCCGTTTCTTCAAGTCTCGATTGCTGACATCGGGATGCTTCTCAATGTAATAACACGACACAATGTCGGGACTGATCCGTCCCAGCCGCCGCAGGGTGTCGATGTCGACCAGAATGTTTACATCGAGCAACTGGGATTTACAGTCATAAAGCCCCACGATCTGGAATGTGGTTCCATTCACCGCGAGTGTTGAGCCGACCGTGCAGTCGAATGCCTTGGCAATCTGACGACTGACAACACAATTCAACTTGCCCTGGTCCTCCACGCCGAGGAAACGTCCTTCGACGAGATGCTCGTCGTAGACACCATGCTTGAGTTTGAGTCGGCTCGGGATATCGATCCCTAACAGAAACCGGGGCGGGCTGAGGATGCGCTGATCCTCAATCAGATTGACCCGCAGCATGACCTCGCTGTTGACCACGGCGACACCGGGGAGAGCGGAGATTTCCTGCTCCCAGGCCACCGGCAGCGAAGAAAATATCGGGATCGGGGCACCCCGCTGCTGGATGAGCAACCCTGGGACCTTTTCAAATGTGCGAGTCACCAGATGCTGGATCCCCCCCGAGATCGCAAACAGCCCCACCATCCCGGCGATCGCCACCGACAAACCCAGCACGCTGAGCACCGTCCTGACGGGGCGATTGATCAGGTTCCGCCAGGCAAATCGAAACATCAACGTTCATCCGTGGTGCTTGAACATGGTCCATGTGCAGAGGTGCAATCCACCATGGTCAGCAATGAGCGTCTCAGACTCCCACTGATCTCGCAATGCCTGGCAGCGAAAATCGGGAGGGAAACAGGAACATGCCACGGCGAATGTCACCCTTGTGTGGCGGAGAGTTCGCCGGAAATCGAGATCTCGGCGACTGTCACGCCGGGAGTAACCCGCATTTTTCCGACGTCTTCTGGACCGGGAGGTGAAATCCCCTTGAAAGCCACAGATTGGGCCGACGATTGGACGGGTGTCAGATGCACAATCTGAGGTGCGAGAAGTCGTGAGGTGCGATATCCTCTGAGTTCTGGATCAGTCAGTGAGACTGTTCGTTTCTGTGGATTCGTGGCCAGCATCTGGCGAGGAAAGCGTTCGTCTCATGGAGCCGCTGGTCTTCGAGCCGTTCTTGCGCCCTCAGGTCTGGGGGGGAACCGGCTGGCCCATTTCGGAAAGCTCCTCCCCGCCGGGAAATGTGCGATCGGGGAGTCGTGGGAACTCAGCTGTCACCCCCTGCACATCAGCTGTGTCTCGCAAGGTCCCCTCAAAGGGAGCCCGTTGTCGGATTTGTGGGACCAGCGCCGACGTGAGATCGCCGGACCGCGATACATCGGCCCCGACCGGTTCCCGCTGCTGGTGAAGCTGCTGAACTGCGAAGACCCTCTGTCGGTCCAGGTTCACCCGGGCGATCATGAGTCGAAACGTCTGGGGATGAGCGATCCTGGTAAATGCGAGGCATGGGTCGTGCTGGAGACCTCCTGCGAGGCGAGATTGGATGCCGGTCTCAAGGCGGACGTTGATCGGGTCGAGTTTGAACGCCGCCTAAATGGTGGGACAGTCGATTTGTGTTTGAACCATCTCGTGCCAGATCTGGGGGACTGTCTCTACCTCCCGTCGGGGACCGTGCACAGTGCCCGGGGGGGAGTGGTCCTTCTTGAGGTTCAGCCATCGAGTGACTCCACCTTCCGTCTCTACGACTGGGATCGGCGTGACGCCAAAGGGCATGCCCGCCCGTTGCATCGTGAGCGGGGACTCGATGTCATCGACTGGTCGCTCGGACCACTTGGATTTGTGGATTCCGCGACGACGTTGCCACTGGCAGGAGGGGCGTCGATCACACAGCTGCTCGCGACTCCCAAGTTTAATCTGAACCGATACGACCTGCGGAAGGCCTACGCCCCGAAGGATCTCGCCGGACGCATGGTGGCTTGGGTCGTGGTCTCCGGAGAGGCGATACTGCGGTCCGCAGGCAGGTCGTTGTCCCTGAAGCGAGGGGAGACAGTTCTCGTGCCAGCGAGTGCTAAAGGGGTTGAATGGGAGCCGATTGAGGAGGGGGTCAGTCTGATCGCTGTCACTCTCGGTCCCGAGTTTGAAACGCCAGTGGACCACCGCTGAACTACCCCCCGAATCATCTCGCTTGAATTCTTTTGACGCCGACACCGTTCAGGAACACTGCTCGCCATGGACGCTTCTGCTCGCAAGTTCGACATCCTCTGCGCGGGATTGGTGGTGGCCGACTTTGTGGGGGCTCCCATCCCTGCGATCCCCGACTCGGGCCGGCTGACAAAGACCTCTCGAATCGAAATGGCCATCGGCGGTTGTGCCGCCAACACGGCCATCGACCTGTCAAAACTCGACGCCCGTGTCGGCATTGTCGGGCTAGTCGGAGCGGATGCCATGGGGCAATTCTCTCGAGCTGCCCTCGAACGTGAGCACGTCAGCTGTGATTACCTTGGCGTTTCAGAGACGACGCAGACCTCTGCCACTCTGATCGTGAATGTACTGGGCGAGGATCGCCGGTTCATTCATGCGGTCGGTGCAAATGCCGAATTCACCGGAGAAACACTTACCGCAGACGTGTTACAGCAGTGTCGGATCCTGTGTGTCGGTGGGTTCGCCTTGAACCCTAAACTTTCGGGGGAGAATGTCCGGCAGGCTTTCCAGGCCGCGAGGAAGTTGGGGGTGACGACTGCTCTCGATGTCGTGATCGGCGACCCAGCCCCCGCGTGGGACATGCTCCAAGAGGTGTTGCCGGAGACGGATCTGTTCCTGCCAAATCAAGACGAAGGACGTTTAATCCTCGGTCTGGACGATCCCTCTGAGCAGGCCCGTCGTTTTCACGCTGCCGGGGCAAAGTCAGTGATCATTACGCGTGGGGGAGAGGGCTCGATCTTCTACAACGGTCACGAGATGTATGAGGCCGCCGCATTTCCCGTTGAGCAGGTCGATGGTACTGGCGGCGGGGATGCGTTTGTGGCGGGCTATCTGTATGGTCTGCTGAAACAGGCAGCACCGGTCGAGTGTCTGGCCTATGGAGCAGCCATGGGGGCCAGCTGTGTGAGAGCGGCCGGGGCCACGACAAGTGTCTTCCGCCGCGATGAATTGGAAGAATACGTTCAGGCACATGCATTGAAGTATCGCCGGGTCTGAACAACTTCGAGCTCCCACCGGGCGGGGAGTGACACGGAACCGACGAGTTATCGCGAGGTCAAATCGCATGCGACTGGGAATCTACGGCGGGACATTCGACCCGATCCACTATGGGCATCTGCTGCTGGCGGAACGCTGTCGGGAAGAGCTCCAGCTGGACGAGGTCTGGTTCATCCCTGCCGGAAGTCCACCGCACAAACAGGGGCGTGTTTCCACTCCTGCCAAGGCCCGTATGGCGATGGTTGAGTTCGCTGTCTCAGGCTTCCCGGAGTTTCGCGTATCTCGCATTGAGCTGGAACGCGTGGGGCCGAGCTACACGGTCCAGACACTGGAGCAGATCCGGGCCAGCGACCCGTCTCGCGAAGTGTTTCTGTTGATGGGGGCCGACTCGATCGCAGAACTTGTGACTTGGAAAGACCCGGCCCGGATTCTCGAACTCGCCCAGGTCGTGGCGGTGAACCGCGCGGGAGAGAAACCTGACTTGTCGAGCTTGAATGAGCTGATGCAGCACACCGGCCGCACTGTTCGGACTATCGAAATGCCTGCGATGGGGATCTCGGCCAGCGAGATTCGCTCACGTGTAGCCCTGAAGCAAAGCATCCGCTTTCTAACGCCGAGACCCGTGGAGATGTATATTCGGCAGAACAACCTGTATGCGGACTAACTGTTCGCTGTCTATCGTCATGTCGAAGGTCACAGCTATTTCCCGAAGCACATAATCTTGCCGCCGGAATTGTCGCTTCCGATCACAAACTTATCACCAGAGACCGCAGCTGATCCGTGAATCACCTGACCGGCGTTGTGCTTCCAGAGGACCTCGCCATCGCTGAGACGAACGAGATAGAGCTGCTTATCGT
>QWOR01000029.1 GCA_003669575.1 Planctomycetota bacterium
ATGGCCGGGCCATTGTTCTCCATCAGCAGAGAGAAGTAGCCTCGGGTATTGTAGTACTGCGCATCATCTGGCTTGAGGCGGATCGCCTTATCCATGTCGCGGATGGCTTGGATGTAGAGCTTGGCGTCAGACAGGAGCGTGGCCCGTATCGTGTAGGCTTCGGCCAGATCGGGGTAGGCTTGAATTGTCTGGTTGAGCAGCTGGACCGCCGCCTTAAACTCCTGCTTCTGGATGAACTCCTGGGCCCGCTGGAGACACAATTCCGCTGGCATTCCCGGTTGAGCAGCTGCGACGGTGGCCGGGACCCCAGGGTTCTGAGGAGCGGATTGCCCAATCGCTGGGGCCGTGTCGTTCTGACCGCAACCCATCGCACCCAATATCAGGATGCAGGAAATCGATTTGCGCATGTGAGTCACTCGTCCCTGAACTCGTGCGGCCTCCTGGCCAGCTCAATGGGGGTTTGGCAAGGCTGTCGCCTCCCCCATTTCACCCGGCTTTTACCCGCATTTCGAGCTTGGGGTCAATGCCGGTCCGGCGAGAGGGGCCTGTCCGAGCGATCGTGCGCAGCCTGATTTCCTAATTCTTTTCCGGCCAGCGCAGCTCAAAAATCTGGAAATCGCGGTCGGATGGAAACGAACTCACTCGCAGGTCGCGATCAAGGATGCGGACCTGGAACGTTTGGCTCGCCAGCTGAAAGAACTGCTTTGACCAATAGCGACCGGGGTCGCCCAACCAGCAGACGCCCCCGGAGGAGAGCATTGTCGCCAGAGTTTGGAGAAGCGGTTCGTGCAGCTTGGGATCGTAAGTGACTTCGCATCCGACGATCGCCGGGAACTGTCGCGCCGGAGGATTTCGCCAGTCGAGAGTCAGTCCCTCGGGATCGGGAAGCTGATTGCGGATCGCGTTGTAACGGCAGACTTGGACGGCAACCGGGTCGTAGTCACTGAAGACGACACGGGTCCCAAGGGTCTGAGCCACCAGCCCGACCAATCCCACGCCAGCTCCCAGTTCCAGGAGCTCTGTCTCTCGAGGCCAGGGAGCCCGATCGATGACGTGAGCCATGATCTTGGCACCAGGCCAGAGTGTGGCCCAGTACGGCATGTAGTCGTCCCGGCGATTCGCCTCAATGACTTCGGGATCATCGAGGAAAGCGTCGGGCTTCTTCGGGAGCCACAAATCGAGTGTTCGGCCGCCCACACTGACGATCTCGCTGCCCCAACCACCGGGAATGGACGGCAACGCGATTTCAGGCATAGTCATGGAGGCAAGGTTTCTTCTATGGGGCTGTTGAGGGCCCACGGGGAGGGACGGGGATGGAGTTTGTCTCTGTGCCAAACCTCGGCCAGATGGACTCATGGCGAGTCACAAGCGCATTCGTGGCGTTGACTGGATTAGAGCGATTCCAGAGTTCCACGACAGTTCGGGCAGACAAGAATGCCTGCCCCCGCTGTGTATTCCGCTTGACAGACCTGTTTGACCGTTCATCATCATCGGGAAGGCGAACCATGAATCAGCCCTCAGGTTGGATCAAGTTGTTCGACTTGATGATTAGTGGCGAGCGGACTTCCTCGTTCAAGTGACCATCGGCCTGGTGGATTGCCTCCTCGCTTGAAGCTGGAATAATGATCGGAACGAGGGTAGGTACAACGACTGAGACGGGGATTGGTGTGGACCTTGGTATGGGAGCTGGTCCGGAGGCAGGCGTTGCGTCTGGATTTGAATCGAATTGTGTGACCGCAGGAATGATGCTGGGAATCTGAGTGCTGTCTGGCGATTCGGAGTACTGCGCCGACTCTTGTATTGAGGGCATATCCTGTGGGGAAGTCTTCTGTATGGTGGGCGCGATGGCCGTGTTTGATACTTTAGGGGCACTTATTGCCGTTTCTGGTGAATTGCCCAATATGACGTTGTAATTCTCGAGAAGGCGGCCACAGCGGTACTCGACGTCGGTCAGAGCCATGGAGTATTCGAGCCTGGCCTGACCGAGTTTGACGTAAGCCTGAGCGTAGATGTCCCGGGCCCGATTCAACGAATCGAGGTCGAGATAGCCCCGACCTTCCTTGTTCGAGTTGTAGTCTGCTTCGGCAGCTGCCATCCGATCTTCGGCGTTCCTGACCAGCATTTCGTGGTTCTTCATTGCCAGATAGGTCCGGTCGACAGACTGGAACGCGGCCGTCATCTGGTGCAGGACATCGGCTTCCTGAGCCTGCAGGATCGTCATCGCTTTGATCAGCTTGAGTTCGTTATTTTTGACCTGCTGATTGGCGAATCTCAGACCGAGTGGCTGGGAGTACTCGACTCCCAGATTCCAGCCTGTCTGATTGAAGCGGAGGAGGCGGTCGTACGCATTCCCCAGTGGCTGGGTTGTCCCCGGAGCACTGCGTGGACCGAGCAAGTCGTTACCGAAGCCGTTGGTCTGGGCACTGGCCAGTAAATCGAGTCGGGGGCGGTCGAGGTTCTCGGCGGCGGTCAACTGGAGTTCCGCACTCTTCACCGCAGCCTTTTGCCGGCGAAGTTCGGGACGACGAGACAATGCGGTGCTGAGTGCCGCGTTCCAGTCGAGTTTCATCTCGGCGGTGATCGGGGGATCGATGGGGTAGATTATTCGCTCGTTTTTAAGTGTAAACCCCATGAGCAGACGGAGTTCAGATTCCTGCTTGTAGACCTCGTCGAGTGCTTCCAGGACACGTTGTTCGGCCAGCAAAGTGCCTTCGCGGGCTTCCACCAACCGGGTCAGTTCACTGCCCGATGCGTCTCGCCGGGCGGTGACGATTCCGAGGATGCGTTCCGCGTCCTGCTTGTTCTGGAGCTCAATCTGGTGTTTCTGAAAAGCGAGGTGGAGTTTGCCGTATTGCATCTCCACATCACGCAGGTAGTTCGTCACGCTGATCTCAAAGTCGGTCAGCGCGATTTTGTTGTTCAAACGGGCGATTAAAATTCCCTGCTGAACCCCCGTGACTCCCTGAATGTTGTCAGAAACCGGACCTGCAATCATGGAGTACAACGAGCCCGATCCGGCCAGTAAGGGCTGGCGGTATTCGGCTCGCATGTTTCCCTCATAGACCGAGGGGAACAGTCGTCCGGCGACATTGTTGCTGGACGAATAGTTCCAGGTGTTGCTCAAGCCAATCTGGCCACCGGAAAAGAGCGATTTCTGCAGTGATGTCTGGAATTGTCCGGTCGTTTCGTCAAGGGCTGAGCCCGCTGGAAGTCCGGTGAACCGAGCGTTCTGAATGACGGAGTTGCTGCCGTACAGAAAGCGTGTCGTGAACTGGGCATCGAACTCTGACAGGGCGGCCTGTTCGCCACGCTGTCCGTACAACACGCCGCTCGACTGGATGGCCAGATCGAACACTGTCGGGACCGATTCGGGTGAACGCAGCAGGCTGTTGTTCGGGGACAGGAATTGACCTCCCCCCTGTCGGATCACCTTGGAGTTGGACAGTGCGTGGAAGATGACCTCCTGGAGAGTCATTTCCCACTTGATGACTGCTTTCCGATCGCGCATCCGGACCGGTTCGGGAGCCATTGTATAGTTGATCGTGGTGATGCGTTCGGCATCGGCCAGAGTCAGGTCATCATCGACTGTCAGATCTTTATCGTAAGTGAGGTTTTCATCGAAACGAATGCGGTTGGGCGTGACCCGGTAAGTCCCGTCATCTTCCACCAGAGTTTGGTTCTGGCGGCAGGCGCAGAGGGAGACCGGCAGAATGAGAGCCGCGCAGCACAGCGCGAGCCTCAAACGGCGCAAGTTCCCAGATTGGACGCCCGACCGTCCCATGTATAGATGCCCCCCGGCCCCTGGACGCGATACGCCCAGTCTCTTCATCTGTATCGACGGGAAAGAGGCCGCAAAATCACTACATCCGGAAAACTCAACCGAAACGCTACAATCGGAACTGAAAGGTGGTCTGAATAAAACGCCAAAGCCATCCGGACAGTGAACGGTCGAACAGGTGCACGCGGGCAGTGCCACGCATTCCCGACCGGAACAGCCTGGGATCGCCATCCAAAGGGACGATCGCCTGGTAGCTTACACTTGAAAGTTTCTCTCGTCCGCGGTCATCAGTCACCGTCACCAGCGGGCCTTGCGACCGTATCGACAGACCGGGAGGGGCGTATTCCAGGTGCCGGTGGGACACTTCAGTGATCTGACCTTCCAGAACGTCGGTCGGCAATCCCTCCAGCTTCAATCGGACTCGTCGATCGAGTACGAGTTCCTGACGCTCCGTCTGGTCCATGACCAGTACGGCCTGCAGTTTATCCGACGGAGCAATGGAGCCGATTTGAGTTTGGGGTTCCAGAAATCCTCCCACGTTTTGAGGGGAAAGTGGAGTTCCCGACCAGTTGGCTAACCGATCTCGTTGCTGTTCAATTGTGGGTGCGGGGACGCGTGGTGGTGCGACGAGCGTGCCATCAACGGGACTGCTGATCACCAGTCGTGACTTCTTCTCACGCAGAAGATCAAGTTGCCGCTGGGCGGAAGCGAGTCGCTCCTCGGCCAGGACGGCGTCCTCGGTCTTGCCGAGCTGTTTGAGCGTGTTGAACTCGACCGTGACGGCATCGAACTGAATCTGGACCTCGAGCAGCTGGGCGTCGACCATGGGGTTCACCAACGTCAGCAGGGGGGCTCCGTGCTGGACTGTCGAACCCAGTTTTGCATGTTGAATCTCGATAAACCCTTCTACCGGGTTGTAGAGATTGACGGCTTTCTGTGGTTCGATCGTAAATGGAGCTTCGATAAACCACGGGAAGGGAATGAACAGCACCAGGTAGGCCAGGATGCCCAGGAACCCAACCGTCGCGATGAACCGGGGCTTGCTGATGGAATCACGACGCGGCTGGGAGATCAGCTTGTAAGTGTTCCAGACGAACCCGCCGAAGGAAATCAGGATGGTGAAGATGGCCATAAGGATCCCAATACTTTGCAGGCGATACGGTTTGAGGACGGTGTAGAAGAACGTAATGATTCCGGCGAACACGACCCAACGATAAATCGCCGACGCGATCACATAGGTGAAAAACCAGAAACGCCCATGGTCGGGCAGGAAGGCCGGAGCGGGCAGGTCGATTCCCAGACAGACTCGGGCCAGGATCCGCTGTGTGATCTGGTCAGCTTTTTGTCGGAGGTTGGGGATCTCCAGCAGGTCGGACAGCATGTAGTAACCGTCGTACTTGAGCAACGGATTGGCATTGAAGATGACCGTTGAGACTGTCGACACGAAGAAAGTATTCAGGCACAAATAGTGAAACATCCCCGGCTCGGTGTTCCACCAGATCAGCAGGGCGACCGTGGAGAGCAGGGCCTCGAAGTACATCCCCGCAGCCCCGATCATGATTCGCTGCCACTTGTTATGCAGCATCCATGAATCGGTCACGTCGCAGTACATCGTCGGGCTGAAGACCAGCAGCATCACTCCGATCGAGTGACACTCACTGCCGAAGTGTTTGCAGGACAACCCGTGTCCGAACTCGTGAATCACCTTGATACAGGCCAGTGCCACCCAGAGATACATCAGGTTGGGCCAGCTGAAGAATCGCTGGAATTCCGGCAGCGTTTTCTGGATCTCGCCGAACCGCGAGGCGAGAAACAACAGAGCGATCCCGACCAGACTCAGCAGAACTGCGATCACCATGGGGTGAAACAGCCAGCGGGTAAACGGCATCATCGCCGAGAGGACCCGCTCGGGATCCCAACCGGGCAACTGGATGGTCAGTGGATTTCGTAGCGTCGAAATCACTTTCTTTCGGACATTGTCGCGGTGGCTTTTGAGGAGGGCCGGACCTTGTCCCATGCGCAGGGAAACCAGCAGTGCCTTCTCCTGCAGGTCGATGACCAGCCCCTGGATGTCCATCAGTGAGAAGTGCTCGGTCGGGAATCGCGATTGCACCTCAGCCCGAATCTGCCGGAGGCTGTTCTCGCCATTCAAGAGGTCGAGAACGGTGTACTGCTCCGGCGAGAGCTGGTGATACTTGAGACCGACCGGGTCTTTGATCACGGCGTGTTTGACACCGCGATACTTGATCCAGGAGATCACCAGATCAGTACGCCGACGGTACGGAATCGGTCGGTCGAACGAGGTCGAGCTCGACTGATTGTCCTTCTGCAATTGCATGGGGACAGTCCGTTACTGAGGCGTAGTC
>QWOR01000336.1 GCA_003669575.1 Planctomycetota bacterium
CGAATACAAATGCGCGTCAGGCGACCCGCATGTGGACGTTGGCGCAGCCGACGGTTTCCGCCTATGTGGCTTCTGTCGTGCGCGATAATGCTGAGCGCGACGACTTGCTCCAGGAGGTCGCTGTCTCGGTCATTGAATCGTTTGATCGGTATGACTCTGACCGTCCGTTTGTGGGATGGGCTCTGGGAATCGCCCATAACCACGTCAAACAGTATTTCCATCGAGTCAAACGCGACCGCCGCGTCTTCGACCTTCACACGATTTCAGCCATTACCGACGCCTTTGCAAGGGTTTCGGAAGCCCAGACAGAGCAGTTGGACCATCTCCGGGATTGCCTGGGAGCACTCGATGGTCGGTCGAAAGAAATGTGCGACCTGCGTTATCGCAATGACTTTAAGCCCGCTGCGATTGCTCAAACCATGGGAATGACGGCGAATTCGGTGGCCAAGGCATTGCAGCGGATTCGTACTCAGTTGAGAAACTGCATGGCACGGAAGTCCACGTGGAGGGATGCGACCGCATGAATCCTCCAGCTCACTCTCTGATTTCCGGCTATCTGGATGAGATGCTCACTTCCGAGGAGGAGGTCATTCTCGCCCGATGGATCGAGGAATGTCCGGAGAACGCCCAGCGGTTTGCGGAAGAGGCGTTCCTGCATGATCGGTTGCGATCTGAGATCCCCAGCCTGGCGGCGCTGACCCAAGTCGTCGGGGCTGTCGATCCGGTCTCCGCGAAATCGAAATCGCGGCCGCTGTCTCGATCACGCATTGCGCTGATCACAGGCACTCTGGCTGCATTGATTGCAATTACATCGATGTGGCGCGGGATGATCGGCACACCCGTTGCCGCTGCAACCACGGAATGGAATCGAGTCGTCGCAATCAGTGGCCACCAGACCGACCGCACGTATCGCATCAAACGCGAGTCAGCCACTCGACTGTCGCCAGTGACGGGAGAGCCAATCCAGATCTCTGGTGACTCAGCCCCTCCGCTCGGTTCGCCCGGCCCCATCCTGAACGGTGCTCTGCTGTACGTTCGCGGTGGGTCGCAATTCGTGCTGGTTCGAAAAGGTCCGGATGGCGGCAAGTACGTCTCCGGGTTTAACGGAGATTACTCCTGGGACGTGCGCCCTGGTTCACCCGTCCGTGTCAGCACGAACGAGACAGGATTCCGGCATGGCGTGCCTGGGCAGGGGGACTCGGTCCCGCTGACCAGCATACATGATGGACTGGAAAGCCTGGGCTCTGCCTACAACATTGCGCTTCGCCCCGAAGAAGGCGGCGTTGGACGGTCGTTTATCCGTGTGCTGATCGCTGAAAGAAAGTCACCAGAGCACGATGGTCCCCGCCGGGTCGAAATCACTTACTCAGTGAACAGCGGGCTGATCCGGCAGTTGCGATTGGTCGACCTGCCTCGTGAAAACGGAATTCAGATCACTGTTCTTCTGACTCTGATCGAAGAACGTGATCTGGGCCCCGACTTCTTCGAGCACGAATCTCACCATGATCCGGGGATGGGGATTCAATTCGAAGAGTAGGGCAGCGTTCATCGATCGCAGCCACAACAGCAGTCACCATCAAGTCTCAAGTCGAAGCATTACGAGGCGTTCGCCTCTTCCCAAAAGCGATTTTGTCACTTTTTCTCACTCTCTCAACTGGAGAACAATATGTCCATGCGTCCGCTGGTTCGACGGGGTTTCACTCTGATTGAACTCCTTGTCGTCATCGCAATTATTGCGGTGCTGATTGCCCTCCTGTTGCCTGCCGTTCAGCAGGCTCGCGAAGCTGCACGCCGTTCGCAGTGCAAAAACAATCTGAAACAAATCGGATTGGCCATGCACAACTACGAAGAAACGTTCAAGCAGTTTCCAGCTGGCTCGATGTATGTCTACTCGTCGGGCAATATCTTCAGCGCCAACTCTTGGGCGCGTTCGATTCTTCCATTTATCGACCAGGCCCCTCTGGCGAATAGCTTTGACCCGAGCCAGTCGCTGTTCACTGGAAATAACCTGGCTCTGCTGGCGACAAAGATCCCCGGCTATCGTTGTCCCTCGACCTCCGCGCCAGACACGACGATTGTGGAGTGGAGTGGAGCCACCATCACCGCGAACGGCAACTCCGGTCAGTTGCCCACGACCCCGTCCGCAACGATGAACATCACCTTCGGGCCAATCGATTACTTCGGCATCGTCGATGTGCGGAGTCCAATTTACTCGGCCAACCTCACAACACTGCCGGGATATACGATTGAGAACCGCGTCGGATTCTTCTACCACGGCGATCTGAACGCGGCGACCTGCCTCGTAGGTTACGACGCCGCTCAGGAGAGTACGTTGGTGGCTGCAGGGAAGAGCCGCTTTGCCGGACCGAAGATGGCGCAGATCACAGACGGACTGTCCAACACCTTCATGATCTGTGAGAGTGCCGCTCGCAATCTGTACATGGCCAAGAACCAGAGCGTCACCTCCGGCAACGCTGCCTTCCTCAAGCTCTACAGCCAGCAGAACAACTTCGGTGGTGGAGGCTGGGCTGATCCGCAGAACTCGTTCTGGATTCGTGGCTCTGCTCGCAATGGGCAGGACTGGGTTGCTACTCCCGGCAACGGTGACCCTACCTCCTGTGCAGTGAACTGCACCAACAAGGCATCACGCGGCCTGTACTCGTTCCACACGGGCGGTGTGCATGCGGTCATGGGTGACGGCTCGGTCCGTTTCATCGCCGAAAGCACTGATAATCGCGTCCTGGCTTCGACCGTGACGCGAGCTGGTGTGGAAATCGAAACGCAGCAGCAGTAGTCGTTCTCAGTGGTTCCGAAACCAGGATCTGAGTCGAGACGAGGGACATAGCACGCTGCGCCATACTCCCGTGTGGCGCAGCGTTTCTTTTCGTCCGCGGTCGCCTCAGTCATGTCCTGCAGCTGCCTCAATCATGATGCTCATCGTGAGCTTGGAGAGAGTGGAATGGAAATGCGACAACTTCTGAGGTATCGCTGGATTTGTCTCGTACTGATGTTTTGCTGTACCGGGTGCGGTCGTCGTGACACAGGAGTTCTGACGGTCCCCGTGAACGGCATGCTGCTTGTCGACGGTCAACCGGTGGAAGGGGTCAGCGTGATGTGCATCGCGGCTGACGCCAAGCCCGACCCGGCGGGAATCTATCCCATCGAGGCCTCGTGTCAGACCGGATTAGACGGAGGCTTCTCCCTAAGCAAGTTCAGCGAGAAGGCTGGGCTTCCCGTGGGTGAATACGTGCTGACATTCGTGTGGTTGAAGATGGTGGACTCACCTCAATCATCGCTGGCCGACAAGGACTACCTCAACAAGCTTTACAACACCGTTAAGAAGGCACCGCACAAGTTTAAGGTCGTGGAAGGTGCGGACATCAATCTGGGCGAGATCAAATTGGCGTCCAAGAAACAGAAGTAAATCAGGGACCTGTCGGGTGAAACCCCTCGCCTGCTCTCAGATCGACCGAGAAGATCGAGCAGACGTGAGCTGGCCGCAGCACGGTGTACGCCTTGAAGGCAAACCTATCCACGCTTGAGATCATGGATGAAGTGAACCGTTAAATCCGGGAAGTCACTGAACGCCCCATCGACACCGAGTTGGGTAAACAGCACGTCGTGTAATTCATCCAGCGAAGTGACCTGCTTCGGCAGGTCGTCCGCGCGGATCGTCCAGGGATGTACCCGCAGCTGGTGTTTATGCGCTGCCTCGACCAGAGGAGACGTTCGCACGAATCCATCGGGCTCGCGTGACAGAATCAGATGGCCCAGGGCGGGGCCGACACCATCGGCATACTCGCGGACCTGTTCGAGTTCTTTTTCCAGGTCGGTCACTCGTCCCGCTTTGACGAGCTCGATCCATTTGTCCTCACCCAGAAGCTGGATTACGGGCATCCGGCATCCCAACTCTGATTTCAGTCGGCGTGTTTCGATTGGCTCAAAGCATTGGATAAAGACCTGCGATGGATTCCGGTCCCAGCCAGTTTTGGAGATCGTGTCGAGTACGATCTTGGAGATGTCCTGGCCCGCCTCGCGATGAAATCTCGGTTGTTTCAGCTCGGTATAGATGCCGGCGGTCCGGCCCGTGCTGAAATTCAGGCCCGCGATGAATTCCAGTTCTTCCTGCAAAGAGGGAATCGAAAACCGCGATTGATTGACCGGGAAGCGACCCGGGTAGACGGCCTTGCCGGTGGCGGGCTGGAAGCGTTCGCTCGCTCGCAGCTGTTGCACTTCGTCCCAGGTGAAGTCGATCGCGTAAAAGCGGCCGTCCTCCCGGTGCCTGCCGGGGAACTTGCGAGCCACATCACTCACCGTGTCGAGGTGAATGTCATGCAGCACAATGGGCACTCCGTCGCGGGTCAGTACGACATCTTGTTCCAGGAAATCAGACCCAACCGCGTGGGCATAGGCCTTCGCCTCGAGTGTATGCTCGGGCAGGTATCCCGAGGCTCCCCGATGAGCGATCACAATAGGGCGGGTAGAGGGCATGAGTGGGGGCACAGTGCAATCAGTCACAGAGGGGAAGAGTTCGTCCGCGAAGGCACCATAACTCGCGTGATTCATTCCGAACAGGTCTTGTGAACTGGCTGATATGGCAGTCTCTGGTTCAGATGGCATCGGATACGCGATCACCTGAAAGTCGATGAAGTGATAACACTCAGCCGATTGAAAATCCCGTCACTTCACTGACAGTCGAAGATTGATCTCGTATCATGCGGACTTGATATTCCGGATTCTCCCGCAGGAGTGCTTGTCCATGTTCGCTCTACTTCGACATCGAGTTTGCCGGTCTCTGCTGGCACTGAGTGTGCTGGCTGTCTCGGGTGTTCGCACTTCGGCCGAGGACAGTTTCGTGTCGTTGTCCCCGCTCAATAAGCTGAATCAGGCTGCCGTGGTGAAGTCGGAATTCCTGTACGACAAAGCCTCCTTTCCAGAGGTCCACGCCTCGACGATTGCCGAGACGCCCAAAGGGTTGATCTGCTCGTTCTTCGGGGGGCCATATGAAAAGCACCCCGATGTCGGAATCTGGGTGACGCGTCAGCAGAAGGACGGAGCATGGTCCGCTCCCGTGGAGGTCGCCAATGGCATTCAGCACAAGACGCTGCGGTATCCCTGCTGGAATCCCGTGCTGTTCCAGTTCCCCGATGGTCCGCTCCAGCTGTATTACAAGGTCGGCCCCACGCCCGACACCTGGTGGGGCATGCTGATGGAGTCCAGTGACAGCGGAGCGACCTGGTCCCGGCCGGTTCGCCTTCCCGCGACGATCGATGGACCTGTGAAAAACAAACCGATCCTGCTCAAGGATGGGGCGTTGCTGTGTCCATCGTCTTCGGAGAATGATGGCTGGCGAGTTCACTTTGAAATCACCCGTGACAAGGGCCTGACCTGGGAGCGAATTGGTCCGGTGAACTCCAAAGAAGAATTCGGGGCGATCCAGCCGACTGTCATGGTCCATCCGAATGGCGACCTGCAGGCATTCTCCCGGACCCAGCAGATGGTCGTGACGACCACCACCTCGAAGGACGGTGGCCAGACCTGGAGTCCGATGAAGCGGACCGAGCTGCCGAATCCCAACTCGGGTTTTGACATTGTGACTCTCGCCGAAGGCGGGAACGTGCTGATTTACAACCACACCCAGCGGAATGTCGGCGAGCCGAAGTATCGCAACATGCTCAACATCGCCCTGACTGATGATGGCGAACACTGGAAGGCTGCTCTCGTGCTGGAAAACAGCCCATTTGAGTACTCCTACCCCTGTATCATCCAGACGAAGGACGGCCTCGTTCACGCTCTTTACACCTGGCGCCGGGAGAAGGTGAAACACGTCGTCATCGATCCCAAGAAGCTCAAGACCGAACCGATCGTGAATGGCATTTGGCCCGGCCTGCCCCGCGCTGGCAAGGAATAGGGTGGGAGAAGACACTCCGGGTCTCCTCTCGTCAAAACAACCCAGGCTTCCTATATTAACTATGTGGGTGGTGGCCAGTGAGTTGTTTGGCCCGGAGTTTCTGCTCGGATGAGGTCCAGACATGCACTCAGGGCACAGATTGGTTCTGCTGCTGGCTGGAGTCGTCTCGTTCGTTCTGAACGTCCCGGTTTGGGGAACAGAGGCCCCGTTGTCGGCCTTGGAATCACCCCCA
>QWOR01000274.1 GCA_003669575.1 Planctomycetota bacterium
CGCAATCGTCACTGATGTGCCAGGTCCCCGGCCTACGTGGACACGATGCGCAGCTGTTGGTCGCTTGTGACATCACGACTCCTGAACAGATTCGAAGCTACTCCCCATCTGATCTGCTGGCCGTCGTCGGACCATTTGCGGAGAGTCGGGAAGGCCAGCGGATGCTGAGATCAGCGAACGCTCCCGACCTCGACGAGGTCCAGAACTGGATCAGCTGGGCCCGAGAGGCTCGTCACCTGAAAGTGGCTTGAGCGTCCACTGGCGAAACAAAAAACGTCGCTGCATTTGTGGACGCAGCGACGTTTTCTTTTTGCACCTGGTTACCGTCCGCCCGCTTCGGGCGATGCCGGTTAAATCCCGAGCTGGGGCAGTGAGGCACCCGCCTTCGGCAGCTTGACGAGTTGGACTCCGGTGACATCCGGATGAGCCTGGATTTCGGCGATCACGGCGGCGGATGGCTCGTTGTCGAGGTTCAGGATGGCGATCGACTTGCCACCGGGGGCACTCTGCTCGCGTCCCAGAGCCATGCACGAGATATTGATATTGTGCTTGCCGAGCGCGGTGCCAATGGCCCCGATCAAGCCCGGCACGTCACGGTGCCGGTAGACGAACATCAGACCATCGAGGTACGCGTCCATCTGGTAATTGTCGAGCTTCACCAGACGCAGGAACTCGGTGCCGAACATCGTGCCCGAGGCAGAGAGTTCTCCATCGTCAGTCAGGATCGTGGCAGTGACGAGCGTCGAGAAGGCGCCGGCCTTGGCCTCGGTGCTGGTCGCGATGTTCAGTCCACGGTCCTTGGCGACGACTTCCGCGTTGACGATGTTCACGCCGCTGTCGAGAGCCGCTTCCATCAGGCCGGTGGTGAACGCGTTCGATAACAGCTTGACGGGCTTCGCCGTGGCTTCGCCTCGCAGCTGGATCTTGGCCCCACGAATCGCCTTGCCCTGGCTCAGCTGAGCCAGCAACAGGCCGAGGCGGTAGGACAGGTCGAGGTACGGCTTGACCAGCTGCATCTCGCTGGAGGAGATGCTGGTCATGTTGACCGCGCTGCTGATTTCGTTGCGAACGAGGAAGGCGGTGATGAGTTCGGCCGCTTCGATGGCCACCTGTTCTTGTGCTTCGTCGGTCGATGCTCCCAAGTGCGGGGTGCAGAGCACCTGCTTGAGCTTGGGCAGGCGGTCTTCCGGCTTGATTGGCTCATTGGTGTAGACGTCGACGGCTGCTCCGGCGACGTGTCCCGACTCGATGGCATCGGCAAGAGCATTCTCATCGATGATGCCGCCGCGGGCACAGTTCACCAGCCGGACACCCTTCTTCATCGAAGCGAGCCGGGCGGCGTTAATCATCCCCAGCGTCTCGGGAGTGGCTGGAGTGTGTACGGTCAGGAAGTCGCACTTCGGGATCATCTGGTCGATGTCGCGATAGAGCTCGATGCCGAGTTCCGCAGCTCGTTCGTTGGAGAGGAACGGGTCGTAACCCATGACCTTCATCTCCAAACCCTGAGCCCGTTTCGCCACCGACAGACCGATCCGGCCCAGGCCGATGATCGCGATCGTCTTGCCAGCCAGCTGAACCCCGGTGTAGCTCTTGCGATCCCACTTGCCTTCGCGGACTGATTGCGATGCGGGGCCGATGTGACGCGCCATCGCCATCAACATCGCGACGGTCAGTTCAGCGGTACTGGTCGTGTTCCCCGCCGGGGTGTTCATGACGATGATCCCCTGCCGCGTGGCAGCTGCGAGATCAATCGTGTCAACACCGACACCGGCCCGGACGATGACCTTCAGCCGGGTCTGACCTTCGAGGGCGGCAGCGGGGAGCTTGGTGGCACTGCGGACGATAATGCCGTCGGCCTGGGAAAGTTCTTTCCGCAGCTCTTCGAGCGAGCCGACCGACTTGTTGACGACCTCGATCCCGGGGGTCTGTTCGAGAATCTGGAGTCCAGCCTTGGAGAGATTGTCAGTGATCAGTACGCGAAACATGGGCGAATTCCGGGTGGGGTCGGGTCGCGACCGCCTGTGGGACAATGACTTCAGCACGAATCGATCGAGATAATCGCTCTCCGAAGTCTCCGTAGCATAGAGAAAACCAGCAATCGGTCGAGTATCGGGACCGCTTCGCCCCCTCGCGGTTCGCCGTTCGATCGGTTTCGCGGGGGTTTTCCAGCTTTCGGGAATGAAACTTCGGCCAATTCCGCTGCCGGTTTGATCACGCGGTACATATCAGAATGAATGAATCAGTCGACTTTGAAATCAAACATCAACGTTGGTTCACATAACGACGCCAGATGCGGGGGATCAGGGGAATCATGGCGAGAGCCATCCCCGCGAACAGACCCGAAAAGTGAGCCGTGTTGGCGATGCGACCAAAGAGTCCAAACAGACACAAGACACCAAACAGCAGGAACTGGATCACGAAACTCCGGTCCAGTGCCACCCCATAGTCTGGAGCAAACCTCGACTTCATCCACAAGTACCCAAAGAGTCCGAAGTCGACGCCTGACATTCCGCCAAACGAGGGCCCCGACTTGAGGAACTGGGAGAAGTTCGACACCAGCGCGATCACCAGCACTATCCCCAGAAACCGCCATGAACCGCTACGCTGTTCAATGGCCCGTCCAAAGGTCAGCGTGGCTGACATATTGAACAGCAGGTGCAGTGGTCCAAAGTGCAGGAATATGGGCGCAATCCATCGGTAATACTGCCGTTTGGCGAAGACACCCCAGATACTGTCGTACGAGATACGATTGGCAAACTCGTCGAACTGATATTCCGCGAACTGGAAGTGCGAAACCGCGTTTTCGTCCGACCCCAGGCGGGTGATCACCGCCACCAGAATCGACAGGAGAATCAGGCCAGCGGTGACCGGGATTTGGGTCTGCACACCGGCCCAGCGCTGGGCCATCTGGATTTGCTGTTTGCGGGCCGCGATATCAGCGTTCACGCGCTGTTCGCGTAACGCGTTCGCTTTCTCAGCCACTGCGGCATATTGCGGGTCGGTGGGATTCTCGCGGAACTTCGCGAACTCTTCGCGGGCCTGGGGCAATTGATCTTCGTTATGGATCCAGATCGACCATTC
Organism: Planctomycetota bacterium; assembly: GCA_003669575.1. Classification (GTDB taxonomy): domain Bacteria; phylum Planctomycetota; class Planctomycetia; order Planctomycetales; family Planctomycetaceae; genus TH-plancto1. The sequence goes on from QWOR01000274.1 coordinate 3,082, forward strand.
CGATCCGTCCCGTTCCACCTTGGTTGTGATCCCCTGGGCATACAAATAGTCATGCAGCAGGGACGCTGATTCAGGGTCTGTCAGTGTTCCGAGGCGTCGCATAGTTCTTAGGAATCCGGGGGTGTCGTTCCCCGTGAGGTTAGCTGGCGGGCCACCTCGACCGCAAGAAGCCCCCGCGAACGAATGTCTCATCCCAGGCAGGGCTCGCTCTCGATGCGCTCAACGCTTAACTCTCATCCCTCAACGCTCCCCCCGAATACTTCTCCAGAAGATCGCAGCAGCTTCACGCGACTCGGGCGTCAGGTCCGCGAGCTCAATCCATTCGCCGGTACGCGGGTCGGGCTTGCGAGTCGCATCGATCAGGAGGGTGCCCGCGCGGGAGAGGTCGTGGCAGGCCCGGTGAGACGAATCTCGCACAGTGGTCACCGTCAGAAAGTCGCTTACCGGGTCCGACATCTGCGCAACATGCTGCCATACGGTCGACGAATCGTGGATCGCGACATCTTCATCGACGCCGATCAGCAGCATGACATCGGCCAGCGCGGGCCATTGAGCGAGACCCTGCAGGATCCGGCGAGCGTGGCCGGGAAAGCGAGTTCGCAGGCCCACAAACGCAATCCGTCGCCCCTGACCATCGCGGCTGAACTGAAACGTCTGTACTCCGGGATGAATCCGCCGCATGACCGGCAGGAGTAGTTGAGAGAGCAGGGGGGCCCACGCCGCTTCCTCGGAGTTCCCCGATGCATGCACCACATACGGCAGTACCGGCTGCGAACGATGCGTCACAGCTGTGACTCGAATGACGGCGAGGCGTTGCCTTGTAACGAGCAAGCCGGAGGGAGAGGCCACGGTTCCCTGCGCGGCGTCGATTTCCTGGGGGTCGATGTACCCTTCAACCAGAAAATCAGCGTCGGCAGGTCCCTCCAGCTCGAGGGTGCGACCTCGAACCACGTTCAACGTCTGTTCCCGCAGGACGCTTGCGAGCTGGCAGGCGTCGGTATCGGGAATACCCGGTAACTGAGCCGCCAGATGCAGCAGCGGGTCTCCGCCGATCGAGATCATGACCGGCGTCGGTTGATTCTGATTCCGGTACTCATCGACGATGTCGGGCCCGCGATCGGTCAGCGGCCAGTGCACCAGCAGTGACTGCGGCCCGCCGACCTCGAGCACCGGGGCACTGATCCACTTTAACCCTGTCTCGGGCGAGGTCAGCCATAGCTGGGCGCAGGTCGCCGTCGGACCCGTCTCACCGGGGAAGCTTCGAGGAAACGGCAGCTCGTGCAGATTGATATCACGACCGAGTCGGGCGACCTGCTGGGAGAACGCAGTCTTCTGAGAACGCGGGACCAGCTTTGCCAGCCGGGCAAAGACCGGAGCGAACTTGGAATCGGCAGTCGCATCGGGGACGCGCGGGGTCAGCCATTCATCGAGCCGCTGCCCCGCTGCCTCAAAGCTCTCGTCTCCCAGGGCCAGCAACACACGTCCAGGCGTCCCCAGCAGGTTGGTCACGACCGGGACGCGGCTCCCTTTGACGGATTCAAACAGAACCGCGGGACCACCCAGCGCGTCCGACCGGCGGGCCTCGCTGGTGATTGCGGAGATCTGGTGGCGCGGATCGATCTCCTGCGGGATCCGCACCAGTTCCCCGGTGTGGGCCAGCTTTTGAAGGAAATCGCTCAGCTGATCAAAGGCCATGGCTCATCCCTGAAGCGACGACACTTTTACTCCATCGCCTTCGCGATGATGGCCCGCACCTTGGCAGCACCGGTCTTACAGACTTCCAACGCGTCCTGTTCCCACAGCGCCTTATTGAACAGCTCCAGCGACAGTGCGCAGCTGACGCCATTCGAGCGGAGCCCCTTGAGGATCTGCACGATCGGACAATCACCATCGCCGGGGTAAACACGGTCGCTGTCGTTCAGAGTGGTCCTCTCGCGGGCGGGATAGTCGTTGATGTGGAAGACGTGAATCGCGTTCTTCGACAGGAGGTTCAGCCCCTCGAAGGACGACCCGCCACGATAGAGGTGATAGAAGTCGGGCAGCAGACAGGCTGCGGGGTGTCCCGCTTCCACGATCACAGAGACGGTCTCGGCCAGACGGGACAGGTTCTTGGAGAAGCCCCAGACTTCGGCCATCGGGACAACGCCCATACTGACGCCGACTTCGAGAGCGGCGCGGTAACGTTCGGCGACGACCCGCAGATCCATGACCTGTGCATTGGCGTCATGAGCCCCGACGGGCGGAGCTGCCATGCGGGAGCCGCCCAGCGCGAGGATCATCTCGGAGTCTCGCTTGAGTTCCTCAATCCCGGCCTTGCGTTCGGATTCGCTGTCGACGATCCACTTCGCAAAGCCGATCGCGCTTTCGACGGTCATGTTCGCATCGTCGAGCATTTTTCGCAGTTCGGAGAGCTTGCCGCCGCTCTCGATGTAGGCCTTCAAGTCGCCAATCCACGGCTCGATCCCTTCAAAGCCCGCCTGAGCGGCGACCTGGATCTGCTTGTCGACCGTCAGCTTCTGGCCGCGAATGGTGCTGGTATTGAGGCAGACCCGAAATGGACCTGGATTCGACTTCGCCACGTTGATCTCCGCTTGTAGCTCTGGGGCAAGACCTGCCCCCACACATCCGATCGCAGCTGCGGCAAGCCAGTCTCGCCGCGTCACTTCACCGAACAACATACATCACTCCTGCGAAACAGGTCGATGACCGACCAGATGGAAGACATCGTGGCAGGCCGGTGCGAGCGACGCAATCAAGTGGGGCCTGATCCGCTTGTGGTGAGCCAAGTGAGATCTTGAAGATGACAGACAGGAATGTCTGTCCTGCTCAAACGGAAGCCGATCCCGCTTATCTCACTCGCGAGCGAGCGCTGTCGTAGATCCTGACGTAGTCCGCCGCACTGTGAGCCCAAGACCAGTCGCGACTCATGCCGTTCTTGATCAACCGGTTCCAGGTGGGCTTGTCGTGCTGGAAGACTCCGACCGCTTTCCAGACGCACGCGAGGAAGGCTTCCGAGGTGTACTGCGTGAACTTGAAGCCGTTGCCAGTCCGATTGCCCATCGACTCGGGGGTACAGTCGACCACTGAGTCAGCCAGCCCTCCCACATTACTGACGATCGGCGGACTGCCGTAGGCGAGGCTATACATCTGATTGAGTCCACATGGCTCGAACTGGCTCGGCATCAGGAAGGCATCGATCCCCGCTTCGATGCGGTGGGCCAGTGCTTCGTTAAAACCGACGACCGAGGCGACCTTATTCGGGAATTGATTCTTGAGTTCCTGCAGCCAGTTTTCGTACTTCAGTTCGCCAGCCCCCAGACAGATGAACTGGATGTCAGCCCGGAAGAGTTCGGCGGCACGAGCGGCGATGAGCCCCAGGCCCTTCTGGTCGGTCAGTCGCGAGACAACGCCGAGCAGCATGCTGTCGGGCTTCTGTGGCAGGCCGACTTCGCGCTGCAGCGCCGCCTTGCAGGCCGCCTTGCCCTCCTTCACTGTGTCGAGGGTATATCGTTGGGCGAGCGCGGCATCGGTCGCGGGGTTCCATTCGGTCGTATCGACACCATTCAAAATCCCGCACAGGGCATCACCGCGTGCGAGCAGCGAAGGATCGAGGCCGTACCCAAACTCGGGCTGACAGATCTCGCGGGCATAGGTCGGGCTGACGGTGTTCACGATCTCCGACATCGCGATGCCCGCCTTGAGCATGTTCAGCTCGCCGTAGTACTCCAGCTGTCGCCAGTTGAAGAGATCCCAGCGGAGCCCCGAATGCTTGTAGTCCCACCAGGGAAACCGCCCCTGAAACGCCATGTTATGGATCGTGAAAACGCTGGCTGTCTTCTGGAACCAGGGCTGGAGCCGGTACTCGCTGGCCAGCAAGGCCGGGATCAGTCCGGTCTGCCAGTCGTTGGCATGCACGATATCGGGCTGCAGATCGAGGAAACGTGCGGCTTCGAGGACAGCCCGCGAGAAGAAGCTGAAACGTTCCGCGTTATCTGCGTAATCGTGGCCTTTCTCGAGGTACAGCCCCGCCCGGTCAAAGTAACTGGGCTGATCGATCAACAGGACTCGAACCTGGGAACCCGGCAGAGTCGTCGATCGAATCTCGGCTTCAACTCGCTTTTCGCCGACGGGAATGATCAGTTTGCCCACCGGCTCCCCGGCGAGGTTCGGTTTGATGGTCTTGCGGTAGTAGGGGAGAGCCAGCGTGACTTCATGGCCGAGCCCCGCGAGGGCTTTCGAGAGACCCGATGCGACATCGGCCAGTCCCCCCGTCTTGGCAAACGGATTGGCTTCCGAAGCGACCATCAGAATTCGCATGCTTTGTCTCCCTGTTTCTCGATCCGTCTTAAACCGGTCCTGCCGATCGCAAGCCGATCAGCGGGGGTGGCCAACTTGCCTTGGCCCCAAGTATTCCTCGCCGGCGCTGCGGGCTACTCAGAGAATGCAAACCGCATTAGTCCTAAGCATGCCTGCAGCCAGCACCACAGCTGTGCTGACCGGGCGGCGGCGAGCATTGACCCATGACAGGGAGTGAGCGACTCCCGCCTCCTGCGACGTGACCTGCAGGGGCACTCATGAGTTTGTCCACGGTCTTGGCCTGGCAATGGGGGCAGGCGGGCATTTCATCCCTTCGGACGAGTTCCTCGAACTGGCGACCGCATTTGCGGCACTCAAAGTCAAACATCGGCATGGAAAGTCTCCGAATCGCTACGAACTCGTCTAGAACCCACACAGGTCGGCCAGACCTGAATGCGAGTGAGGCACAGTGTACCGCCGTTTGAAAACCACCGCGATCCTCGACCAGCAAGGATGTCGTGCAATCAGCGCATTCTCATCTCACGAAGCCGATCCCCAACACATCTCGCTCATCAGACGACATCGCAAAACCACTCTTCTCCCCCTTCGTTTCCTTGCTTGTTTTGTTGTTAAAGTTCCTCACAAACAAATTGAGGATTGCTCGTCTGGTACCGAAGAATGTTTTGAACACGAAGATCAGCAAGGAAACGAAGAAAAGACGGAAGGCAGCTGGTGTTCGCGGTCTCTCGTCTCCCTGTGTGTCTTTGAGCTTGGGGGGTGACAATCCTTCCTTCATCGCTGCAAGTCAGGGCGTTTGACAGACTTCTCATCCATGAAGCAAAGGTTTATTCGATGATGTAAACTGTTAAGATATCGCAGATTGCGTTTCGTGTTCGAAGGATTTCCGGCCCGTCAATGTCGCCCGCAGCTGCCATCTCTGTTCCCGAAGCGGCCCGTGATGGGGGCGTGCTGACCGTTGGAAATTTCGACGGTGTCCATCTGGGCCATCGGCAGATGGTGGACCAGTTGGTGGCTCTCGCGAGAAAGCTCGGGACACGGGCGATCGCTGTCACGTTTGACCCGCCGCCGCTGGCTCTACTGGCTCCGGGGCGGATCCCTCCCCAGCTGACGACCCGGTCACAGAAGGTCGAGCTGCTCAAGTCGATCGGCGTCGACGAGGTGGTCGTCTGCCCCACCTCTCATGAATTGCTCTCGCTATCGCCGGAAGAGTTCTTTGACGAGATCCTGGTCAGTCGACTGGGTTGTCGTGGAATAGTCGAGGGACCGAACTTCTGCTTCGGGAAGGGGCGGGCCGGGGATATCCACATGCTTAAGGAACTCTGCGCACGGCAACAACTCCCCGTCGTGATCGTCGAGGCCCGCGAGATCGATGGAGCAATGATCTCTTCCAGTGAGATCCGCAGTGCTCTCAGTGCGGGCGATGTGGCCAAGGCCCGCAAGTGGCTCGGACGTCCCTACACCGTCACGGGTCGTGTGATCCACGGAGCGGAACGCGGTAGGTTGCTCGGCTTTCCCACTGCGAATCTCGGCCAGATCGAGACGCTCCTCCCACCGCTGGGTGTGTACGCCTGTCGCACGAAAGTCGACAGAGTCAGCTATCCCGTCGCCCTGAACATCGGCCCCAATCCCACGTTCGCCGAAAATCAACTGAAGATCGAAGCCCACCTGATCGGATTCAGTGGGGATCTATATGGCCAGACAGTGACGCTGGAATTCCTCCAGCGACTGCGCGGGGTTGTGAAGTTTGAGGGTGTCGACTCGCTTAAGTCCCAACTGCAATCCGACATCGCCGAAACCGTTCGCTGTGCCGCTGAATGAGTCGATGGCGGTGACGCGGTCTCCGCCTTTGCGAACTGGCGGGCCATCTGCTCCAATCTCAATTCCAACCCCGTTCACCCATCTTCTTTCGGACCCACCGATGAAAATCACTGAGATCGTCTGTCAGATTCTCCGCATCAAAAATGTCGAAGCGAAAACTGCGGGAAGCCAGGACTCGGTGCTGGTGCGGGTGAAGACCGACACCGGACTGGAAGGAATCGGAGAGGCGGACTCCTCCCCCGAGATGGTGAAGGCTGTCATCGACGCCCCCTTCAGCCACAACATCGCAACCGGCCTGCGCAGCCTCCTGATCGGTGAGAACCCGCTTGATACGGAACGCCTGTGGCAGAAGATGTATCGCCGCACGATGTACGCGGGCCGTCGCTCGGTCACGATCACAGCCATGGCCGCCATCGACATGGCGCTGTGGGATCTCAAGGGTAAGCACTTTGGCGAGCCGATTCACCGGCTGCTCGGTGGGAAGCATCACGACAACATTCTGGCCTATGCCTCGATCCTGTTCGGTAAGAACGGAGACGAAACGGCCCGCATTGGCGAACGCTGGCGCAAGGCGGGTTACAAGGCCATCAAGTTCGGGTGGGAGCCAATGGGACCTGACCTGAAGGTGGATATCGACCTCGTCCGTGGTGCCCGCAAGGGACTTGGCGAAGATGGCACAGTGTTGATCGATGCGGGTTGCGTGTGGGATGCCCGGACAGCTCTCGACCGCGCCAAGGCATTTTCTGAATTCAACATCGGCTGGCTCGAAGAACCGCTCCAGCCCGACGACTACGAAGGCTACCGCTGGTTGCGGGATCGCTCGCCAGTACCAATTGCGTCAGGCGAGGAGGAGTGCGGTCGCCAGGCGTTCCGGCCTCTGATCGATGGTCGCTGCCTCGATGTCTATCAGGTTGACCTCGCTCGGAACGGATTCACCGACTCCGCTTACATTCGTGCCCGCGTCGAAGAGATCGGAGCACGCGTCTGTAACCACAGCTACACCAGCCCGGTGACGGTGGCAGCGTGCCTGCACTGGCTCAGCACGTCGAAGGATGCGTTCATCTTCGAGGACTGCGTCGATGACTCGCCGCTGCGTCACGAACTGACGCATGAAAAAGTCCAGGCTGTCGACGGATATATTACCGTTCCCGATGGTCCGGGTCTGGGTGTGACGTTGAATGAGGACTTCGTGAAGTCGACGTTGATCAGCGAGTCGAGGTAATTGGCAATTTGACAGATCATGTACCGGACGCCTCACCCTTCGCTGGGTGGGGCGTTTTGCATTGGTTGGTTGGGCCAGCCGCTTCTGCGAAGGCCCACCTTGTGGAGCCAGTCAGGAAGAGATTGAACCGCAGAGAACGCGGAGGGAAGACGAGGAGAGAAGCGAACACGATAGAACTGCTAGTGTCTCAGGTATCAGTAGGACAGACATTCTTGTCTCTTTTGAGCGATAGCGAATTTATAGAGAGACCTTACTCTTTCCTCTGCGGCCCTCGGCGGTGAACTCTTCCTCACTTTCAAGAAGCAGTGGGCATACACGTCGAAACGCTGCTCGTCCCAACCCGCTTCACGCCAGAATGCCTTCAACAACCTTGCCATGCACGTCAGTCAGGCGGTAGTCGCGGCCCTGGAAGCGGTAGGTCAGCTTCTCATGGTCGAAGCCCATGAGGTGGAGCATCGTCGCCTGCAGATCGTGGACGTGAACTTTGTCTTTCGCAACGCGGAATCCAAGCTCGTCGGTGGCTCCGTAGGTGGTTCCACTCTTGATCCCACCTCCAGCCAGCACCATGGAGTAGGCATCGGGGAAGTGGTCTCTCCCCAGAATTGTACTTGCAGCTGTGCGGCCTTCGCGGAACGGCGTACGACCGAATTCGCAGCCAATGACAATGAGTGTCTCGTCGAGCAGACCGCGGGCCTTCAGGTCCTTGATGAGGGCCGACACCGGTTTGTCCATCGTGGTGCACTTCTTGGTGAGGCCTGCCTCGAGGCCACTGTCGGGACTCGTGCCGTGGTAGTCCCAGCCCCAGTCGAACAGCTGGACATAGCGGACGCCCTGTTCGACCAGACGGCGGGCGAGGAGGCAGTTGTTGGCCAGGCTGGCCTGCCCCGGCATGGCTCCATAGGCCTCCTGCGTCTCTTTGGTTTCCTTCGAGATGTCCATGATCTCGGGGACCGACATCTGCATGCGGAACGCCAGCTCGTACTGGGCGATGCGGGTCAAAGTTTCAGGATGGCCCATCTCCTGCGCCTGCAGCTGGTTGAGGTCTCGCATCGCATCGAGGCTGGCGCGGCGGAGGTCGCGGTCCATGCCCTTGGGGTCACTGACGAACAGCACCGGATCTCCTTGGGAGCGGCACTGCACTCCCTGATAGACCGCGGGGAGGAACCCGCTACCAAACGAATTCTTGCCTCCGTTCGGCTGAACTCCACTGGAGATCAAGACCACGAACCCGGGAAGGTTCTCGTTCTCGGTCCCCAGCCCATAGGTCAGCCATGACCCGAAGCACGGACGGCCCGGGCGCGCGGAGCCGGTGTAAAGCAGCAGTTCCGCCGGAGCATGATTGAACTGTTCGGTGAACATGGAGTTGATCACGCACAACTCATCAGCAACGCCATGCAGGTTCGGTACGGCGTCTGACAGCTGGATGCCACTCTCGCCGTACTTGCCCCAGGTGCGGGGAGTGCCCAGCAGCTTCGGCACTCCGGTCGTGAAGGCGAACTCTTTCCCTTTGACGAACTCGTCGGGGCAGTCCTGGCCGTTGCGTTTGACCAGTTCCGGTTTGTAGTCCCACAGGTCCAGATGCGGTGGTGACCCGACCAGATGGATAAAGATCACATGCTTGGCTTTGGGGTCAAACTGAGCCGGCTTTGCAGCTAGCGGATTAATCACTCCGGGAGCTGCGAATGATGGTTTGGTTCCCATCGTCGCCATCGCCGCCGCCCCGAGCGCCAGTGGGCTGGTCTGCAGGAAGTGACGACGCGTTGCCTGCTGCAACTGGGCGGCTTTGAAGTTGTTCATAAACATGGAAACACCATCGCGAAGAAGCCATCGTCTCTGCGGACGGAATGCCTGCGAGCGAGTTCGCTGGATCAAACGAATCAAGATTATCTTATAAGTGAGCCGGACGATTGAGTAGTCCGGCCTTTGCCTCACCATCACGGAGGACCGCCAGACACCGACATCGCAATGGCTGTCAGTGTTTGGTGGGAGGCATCACGACACGTACAGTGCCAGACTTCGCCGTTGGATGCGAAGAACTCCGGCGGAAGCTCCGCCATATGGCTTGTCTGGAGCCTTTGCCGTGACCTCAATCAGTTTCCACAGTGTGGCGACCTACTGTTTCGTGTCTGGTGCGGCAGCAGATTTTGTCGGTTCGGCGGGAGCTTGGTCATCGGCGGTCCCACCGAGGTTAAACTCCAGCCGTTTCTCAATCGGTTTCTCGCCCTCGCCAGCATTGATTCGCAGGCGAGCTGTGTATTTGCCAGGCGCCATCGATTTGGGTGGGTTGAATCGAACTCGCTCAGTGGCATTGGGCAGAATCCATTTCCCGAAACCACCTCGGACCGTGATCGGTCGTCCATCTTCGTTACCCAGCAGCAGCTCGCCTTCCAGCGGCATGTGCCTGGTTCCGGTATTCTTGACATGAATCACAAAGGCAGGTGTCCCATGTTCGGTGTCCCAGACCAGGTCCCCTTCTGCCAGTGCTGGGGATCCCGTCGATTTACCCACCAGGGCGACAGTGACAGGTGTCGTCTGAGCCAGTTGTCCTCCCTCGGGAGTTGATTTGACTCGCAGTCGAACATACCGATGAGTGTTCTGATCACCCGTCGCGGTCATCGTCACTTGAACTTTCCGAGACGCCCCCGCAGCAAGAGTGAGCTTGTTGGGCCGGACAGCTGTCCAGTCGACGGGTTGTCCATCCAGGGATTCCGGAAGGATCTCCACCTCTGTGGGAGCTGTTCCGTCGTTCTGGAAAGTCAGCACCTCGGCGCGGCTTCCTCCGCGTTGCAAAGAAAGTTCGATTTGCGAGGGGCTGGCCAGCAGACTTGGCCCGGCCAGTACGCTGGCGATCCCCTGAGCCGGAAAGTCCCCTTCAGTGACCACGATGGGGAACCCCGACTTCGCGAGAACCCGGTTATCGCTCAGCATCGCGGCTTCCAGGTAGTACTGTCCCGGAAAGATCGGCTTGGGGAGCAGACTGACCATCCGAATCCTGGCCCCGGGGAGAATACGCCCGAAGAATTTCTCGGGCTCGTCCAGGTTCGCCCGCACTGGCATGCCCAGCGGGAATGAGGGACGCTCCTCGCCTTCTTCTGAGGCGCGAATCTGCGCTTTCAGTCCGAACTCGATCGGTCCTTCGGTCGGGTTCTCGACATACACATGGACTTGTGGCACGCCATCCACTTCGATCAGCTCTGCCGAGTTGACCAACAGTTTGCGGGCGTTGTCTGATCTGACCCCCTGGACGGAAACGTCACAACGCAGCAGATACTGGGTCACGAAGCGAATCCCGACGCGTGGACCATCGGGTTTATCATCATTCGGTTTGGCTCGCAGCTGTCCCGAATCTCGGACCAGGATGCCAAAGCTGTGGAATGTCGATTGCGTTTCCGGAACACGCAGACGGGCTTTGATGACGAACTTGCCATCGGGTTTCAGCTCGACTGACTTGGGAGTGATGATCTCCAGGTCGGTGGGAGCTGGAACCTTTTCGTTCGGGAAGATGGTTCCGTTCTCGTCTTGAGTCAACGCCACCGTGCGGATCTCAAGTGCAGACGGGCTGCCTTGGCAGGTGATGCCAAACTCGACGTTGACGACCTTACCACGACGGGCTTCGACCCGATTCACAATCGGGTCAATAATGAAGGCCGGGCGGACTTCCTCGGTGATCCGAACGGCCTGTCCGGGCTTGGCCGCCGGGTCGCCGGGGTTCGCGTTCTTCCGTGGAGTCTTATTGACTCCGTCGATCGCGGCGACTTTGGCCTTCGGCTTTGGTGTCGACAGCGGAGTGCCCTGGGCATGGCAAGGTGCAGCGATCAACAGACCGAGAACACCCAAGCCAAGAGTATGAAAAAATGTCCGGGACATAACGAGCCTTCTGGTGCTCCATCCCTGGAAACAAAGCAGCGAGTCGGCCTGACCGCTGGATTGGACGAACAATGGACTGTGATGAAGCCGTTACGATCCAGGGATGACCAGCTCCAGCGGAATCACCGCACTGGTTTGCGTAGTCTCTGGAGTCTCTGGAGCAGCTTCGGGGGTGGAATCTGGTTCGGGGAGCGGAGGCGGAGGTGTTTCGGGAATCGGCAACCGTTCGGGGACAGCCTCGGTGTGAGGAATCTCTTCTGGTTGAGGAGCTTCCTCAGTGGGAGGAGAGTTCTGAGGCTGTTGCTGGACCTGAGCAGCGGGCTGAGGAGCCACGACAGCAGGGACCGGGGCAACGGCAGGTTGCGGAGGTGCGACCACGGGTGCTGGCGGAGCGACCGCTGGCATCTGGGGTTCGACCGGGATCATTGCAGGGAACTGAGCCGACGGGACCACAGCTGTCGGACAGAGTTGTGTCTGCGCGGTTGGAATGACGATCTGCGGCGAGAGGAAGATGGCGACTTCGGCGTCCTGATCCTGTTTCTCAACCTTACGGAAGAGTGCCCCCAGGATGGGGATGTCACCCAGAACCGGAACCTGGCTATGGCGGTCAACCGACTGCCGAGCCACCAGTCCACCAATCACAATCGTTTGCCGATCTTTGACCTGCACTGTCGTGGCGACATTGCGGCGATTAATGATCGGGTAAGGATTGTTGTTCAGTTGCTGCTGGGGATCGACCGAGCGGACATCTTCACTGACTTCCGCTTTCTCGATCTGAATCTGAATGGTGTCGCCCCGGATCGAGGGCGTGAGATTGAGGCTAATCCCCGATTCGACCTTCTGGATATTCTGGTTGAACAGGAATTGGTTATTTGCCTGCTGAATGCTGAAGAAGGTGTCGCGAGCGATGGAGATTTCGGCTTTCTCGCCATCCTTCGCCATGACTCGTGGAGCCGCTCGAATCGTTACATATCCCTCTTTCGCGAGGAGCTTGATAAACGCTGAGGTAACCGCAAAGTCATCAAACGCGTTACCCGCACCATAGGAGCTGACGGCACCGGTGAACGACAAGCCAGTCAACCCAACGTTAAACGCGTCCAGGCCGTCAACTTTGACCACATGGTTCCAGTCGATTCCGAACTGTAACCCCTTCTCGGGTGAAGTAACGCAGATCACAGCCTCGATCATGATCTGAGGGATGGGCTGGTCAGCACTCATCAACTGGGCATGGATGCTTTGAGCGATGTCGTGAGGGGCTTCGATGACAACCAGGTTCCGCTTCTCGACCAGGCGAACGAACTGAGCCTGTCGAGGGGGCAGGAGCGCGGTGAGTTCCTGCGCCGAGAGGTGACCCGGGCGGTACTCAATTTTCTCGGCGATGTGCGAGAAGAGATTCGAGGTCGGATCGTTTGTGCCGATCAGGTAGAGATTGTCTTCCTTCGCGTAGACCAGCCCGAGTGGGAGCAGAATCCGCTTCAGCGCGGTCTCAAAGCGTTCGTTCTCAATCGTACAGGTGACTTCACCACGTGCGGTGTCATCCAGCACGATCGTCACGCCAGCCTGTGAGGCCAGCGATTGGATGGCCTCGCGGATATCTGTCTCGGTGAAGATGTCACTGACCAGTTTCTCGTTGGTCGAACCGGCCTGTGCAATCTGCCTGGGTGCATTCGGCGAGCCGACATGGGCCACGGGAAGTATTCCCGGATGCAGAGTCGTCTTTGTATTTCCCGTACTCGATTGGTTCGTGGCAGCGGGCTGTGCGACTTGTGGAAGATACTCAGGCTGAGCCGGGGTCATCGGCGGATAGGCCATCTCGGAGCGGGCCGCCCCGTTCGCCGAGTAATCCATCCCGAGATTCTGTTCCGGCTTCGCTTGAGAGAGCGCTTCAAAATAGAGCTCCTCAATCGATCGCTGCTGCGGGCGTGGGATGCGGCAGCAACAGCCTTGCAGGCAGCTGAAGTCTAAGCTGCTGTGCAGACCCTGGCAGCCTGTCAGTGCCATGAGTGCGCAGGCCCACACGACGACCATAAGTCGTCGATTGAGCAGACTGCGATGCACTCCTGACAGCTTCAAATTTCGCTCCCTCTCGCGTGGACTTCAGAACGCTTCCGTGATCGTTCCGACAACCGTCGTCTCGTAAACTCCGTCAGTCAGAAACGGTTGTTCCTGACAGAGATATGAGACCGAAATGCCAATCTCTCCATTGCCTCCCTGGGACGCGGCGACAACTTGTGCAGTGTTCGCGCCAGAAGAGGTAACCGTCCGAGCCTGCGGCACGATGACCTGCCAGCTTCCGCTCTTACCGCCGCTCAGTGTGCGGATATTCAATTGAGAGTCGACGTGGCTCTTGGAATCTTTGAGATTCTGAAACGGCATCGTCGAGAAGATCGCAACGGTCGGTCCCAAAGGGTTGGGGGCCACAATCCTCCACGATTGCTCGGGAAAGATCGCTGGCAGCGTTGTGTCGACGACATAAATGCTTTGCGGTTTCCCGGCGGCCTGAATTGAGGGCGGGGGAGCAGCCACTGTTTGCATGACAATGCAGAAGTACAAAAACAGACACGCGGCTCCCGCAATCCGTAAGGATCGCAGGCAGCCGCGTCTGATTGTCGTCACTGAAGCATCCATGCTTGTCTGAATCGACCTAGTTCTCGGTGACCGTCCCGGTCACAGTGGTTTCGTAGGAACCTTCGGCAACTTCTGAGGCATCCACGGTCAGGAAATCAACGGTGAGGTTGAAGTTGGCCTGACCAGGCTTGTTGGAGCTGGCGGTGACGGTGGCAACACCATCTCCACCGGCGTAGTTTGTCGCGTCAGTTCCAGTTCCGATGGTCCAGGCGGCTGGGCCAACGCTCGAAGCGGTTGCCAGGCTCAGCTGGGCATCACGCTTGTAAGTGTTGTCGGTGGTGTTCGTGAACGCCTGATCGGTGCTGAAGGTGACGGAAACACCGTTGAGGGTGTTGCCCTTCACGTTCCAAACCTGTGCTGGGAAGGACACATTGGAGTTGGAGTTCGGATCCATTGCCACGGACTGATCGGCCACCGGGGCGGTGATCGAAACGTTCTTGGCAACGGTCACAGTGAACTTCTGATTGTCGGTCAAGGCGCTCTGTGCCACCTGTGCGGCGACGAGGAAGGCACCCACGCCCATAAGACTCCACGCGAACTTCTTCATCTTCCGGCTCTCTCTCTCTTGAATTTGTCTGATCTGTAAGGAACGGATCCCCAACTGGCCGAGAAAGACACCTCAATGCTCATCGGCATAAGAATCCACTCAGATCAATGAATCCGCACAAGCGGAAAGGTTTTCCCATTTTTTCTAGACGGCCTTCTCTCGGAGGCGATCTAATCAGTAATGGGGGTGAATCCTCTACACACACACAAACCTACACTGCGGCTTATGGTTGTCAAATTTCAAACACATATATAACTGTTACGCTACCATCATCCGGTGATAGAGTGCCGATCAGTGAAAACGTGTTCGTTATTCGGATGAGCCAACTTACGATGCCACCTCCGATTGAGTTTGAGGTGACGACCAAGGCAAGCTCCGCGCACCTGTCCTAACAGGAAAAATCTGCCGATGCACCCCGATTTTGGCTCTACAAATCACAATCAGCCTCCCGCCAACCGCCTGCTGCACGAGAGCAGCCCCTACCTGCAGCAGCACGCCTATAACCCGGTCGACTGGTACCCCTGGGGTGAGGAAGCACTCAGTCGAGCCCGGACAGAAGACAAGCCCATCTTCCTCTCCATTGGTTATAGCGCATGTCATTGGTGCCACGTCATGGAGCAGGAGTCCTTTGAGGACCCCAGCATTGCGGCTGTGATGAATGAGCATTTCATCAGCATCAAAGTCGACCGCGAGGAGCGCCCCGATCTCGACCAGATCTATATGGCTGCGGTGCAGTTGATCACACGGCGGGGTGGCTGGCCGATGTCAGTCTTTCTGACGCCCGATGGCAAGCCATTTTATGGGGGAACCTATTGGCCACCGACCTCGCGCCAGGGAATGCGGGGCTTTCGCGACATCCTTCTGCAGATGCACGACATCTGGGTGAATCGACGTCCAGAGGTCGACGAGTCCTCGCTCAGCCTGGTCGAGGCGATCGGTCGGTTCACTGTTCCACAATTTGAGCAATCCGATCTGAATGAGTCGCTGCTCAAGAACGCTGAACAGGCGATGCTGTCGGCCCTGGACCGCGTGAATGGTGGATTCGGGGGGGCACCCAAGTTCCCGCACCCGATGGATCTACGGGTATTGCTCCGGACCTGGAAGCGGTTTGGCAACCAGGCTGCGCTCGATGCGGTCGTTCTGACACTGGAGAAGATGGCGGGCGGCGGGATCTATGACCACCTGGGCGGCGGGTTTCACCGCTACTCGACCGATGCACACTGGCTGGTCCCACACTTTGAGAAGATGTTGTATGACAACGCGCTGCTGGTGCCGGTCTATCTGGAGGCCTACCAGGCTACCGGCCGCGAGGACTTCGCTCGCATCGCCCGAGAAACTCTCGACTATGTCCTGCGCGAGATGACTTCGCCCGAGGGTGGGTTCTATTCCACACAGGATGCCGACAGCGAAGGCATTGAAGGGAAGTTCTTCGTCTGGACACCCGAGGAGATCAACGAAGTTCTCGGCGCAGAGGACGGAAAGCTTTTCTGTGCCAGCTATGATGTTTCGCCGCAGGGGAACTGGGAGGGACACTCGATCCTCAATCGCCCCAGACCATTGGCTGAAATCGCCAAAGAGCAGCGGGTTCCGATCGAAGTATTCTCCGCCATCCTGGAACACAGCAAGCAACTGCTGCGGGAACGACGGTCAACCCGCGTTTCACCTGGCCGCGACGAAAAGATCCTGACAGCCTGGAACGGGTTGATGATCTCCGCGTTCGCTCGTGGGGCTCAGGTCCTGCGCGAGCCCCGGTACCTGATCGCCGCGCAGGATGCCGCGAAGTTCATCCTCACCGCGATGCGGGATCGCAGCTCCGCCGAGGCTCGACTGTTCCACAGTTACAAAGACGGCACGGCGAAGTTCAACGCTTATCTCGACGACTATGCCTGTCTGATCGATGGACTGATCGACCTGTATCAAGCTGATTTCGATGCGCACTGGCTCAGTGAAGCACGCCTGCTGGAACTGTTCATGCGGCAGCACTTCGCTGACCCGAACGACAACATCTACTTCTATACCAGTGACGATCACGAAGCACTGATCAACCGCACGAAAGAGGTCCAGGACAACGCGACTCCCGCTGCTCACAGCTGTGCCGCGATGGCTGCACTACGACTGGCAGCGATCACGGGGGTATCGAGCGACACTAGTGGGTGGGAGGCCCTGAAGGCTGTCTCGGGGCTGATAGCGGATCATCCACGCGGAGCAGCTCAGGCCTTGATCGCGCTCGACTTTGCCATCGGACCAACCCCGGGGATCGTTCTCATCGAGGGGGGCCAGCCCGACAAGGCCGACCAGCTGCTCAGCACCTTCCACCGCCGTTTTGTCCCGAACTGCTCCCTGGTGAGGCTCTCACAAACCTCTGCTGCAGGCCCGGCACTGATGGCAGTTACTGAGGGTAAACCGGCAGCCAGCGAACTTTCCCTGTATGTCTGCCACCAGGGTACCTGTGAAGCCCCCGCCATCGGCTATGAGTCCGCCAGCATGGCGATACGCCTGGTGTAACTTCTTCAATCAGCCCGAAGCGTGAGCGAGGGCGAGTGGCTGATGGATGTTGCAAGCACTTTTGTCACGATTGGGACAAGTGATCGTTGTACGGAGGGTGAAGAGAGGCGTTCAAACCTGGCTCACCCTCGCTCACGCCTCGGATGGGTATGAGAACTCTCGCATGAACTACGCTGACCGTCGTTACACTCCACTTCGCCCCCGGAACCAGTGCAGGAAGATTCCCGCAGCGACGGAGACGTTCAGTGAGTCAGCTTGCGGGCCCATCGGAATCGTGACGCGATCGTGACAGAAGTCGACCCATTCGGGGTCGAGTCCATCGGCTTCGTTCCCGAGGAACAGCCCCATGGGAGTCGGGGCTCTGTCACTGGCCCCTCCGAACGGGAACTGATCGAGTGGCGTCGCTGTCTCATCCAGAACCGTGGCCAGGAACCTGAACCCGTGTCGTTCCCGCAAAGCGATTAAATGCGGCGACAGGTCGTCCGTCTGAATGATCGGCAGAAAGAACGCATGCCCCATAGAAACCCGGAGTACCCGCCGTGAGTAGGGGTCAGTCGAGCCGGGGCCGAGGAGCAGGGCTCGGACGCCGAACCCCACGCACAACCGCATCAACGTCCCTAGGTTGTCAGGGTCGGTAATTCGCGGGCAGACAACGACCAGCTCACTCGCCGTTGCATTTCGCGGCAACCACTCGGAGATCGATGGTGGTTCTCGTCGCTTGCCAGCTGCGAGCACTCCCGCGTGGAACTCGAACCCGACCAGCTGGGTACCGACCTCCTCGGGGATGACAAAGATCTGATACCGGTCGGAGTCGATGTCGTCGATCGTGTGTTTGCGACGTTCGCTGACGACGATGGACTCGACAGCGAAATCACTGTCGACCAGCCGCCTGACCACCCGATGTCCTTCCGCAATCAGATGACCGGTCGTGCGAGTCTGATTTGTCAGCTTCAGATTCCGGTACGGATCGAGCCGCGGGTCATTGAGGTCAGTGAGCGAAATGAATGGCATGCGGATGTTCGTCGGAGTGCGGGCATCGTTCCAGGAAATCGGTCATCAAGTCAGTGGGTCACCGGGGGGAAGTTACGTGACTCTTTGCGAACTTCGGTGCCATCGATGATCTCAAACATCACAGCGGAACACCCCGGTTGCTTCTCGATCCAGGCGATCCCGGCATCCTCGCCGAGCACATTCACAGCTGTCGCGTAGCTGTCAGCCTGCCAGCCAGTGGGGGCGATAACGGTGGTACTACTGCGTCGGGAGAGGCCCAGCCCCGTCTTCGGGTCGACGATATGGGAGTAGCGCTGTCCGTCGATCTCGACGAACTGTCGGGCGTCACCCGAGGTCGTGATCGAGGCGTTATTCAGAGTGACTGTCCGCGCCCCCGCGTCCTCTGTCCCGCCCGACAGACCGGTCACAGTGACCTTCCATCCCTCGCGGTCAGGTGGTGGATCTCCGACGAGGATATCCCCACTCGCCTCAATCAAGGCCCGTGGCAGTCCATGCGACTTCAGGATCGCCAGCACCTTGTCGCAGGCAAACCCCGCGGCGATTCCTCCGAGATCGAGTTCAATCTCCTCACGCGTCAGCTCGGCGGTACGGCTTACCGGGTCGAGCTTCACTGCCTCCCAGCCGATGCGGCTTAAGGCTTTCTCCAGAGCATCCTTGGCGGGCATCTTCTTAAGCCGACGAGCTGTCCGCCACAGCGAGATCACCGGACCGACCGTGATATCGAATGCCCCATTTGTCTGACTCGACAACTCCAGCGAGTGGTCCAGAACCTCATACAGCTCAGGGCTCAGTTTCACCGGCAACCCCGGTTTGGAGTTCGAGCCGAGGCGAGACAACTCGCTTTCCGTGTTGTAGTCGCTCATCACCTGATCGAGGTGATGGACACAGCTCTCTGATTCCTCCAGTGCACGTGCGACGGAGGCTTCGTCTGGAGCGTAGACGACAATGAGGTACTTCATCCCCATTGCGACAAAGTCGTACTGATAGCGATGCAATGGCAACCGCTCAGCGGCAGGAGCAGGAGGCGGTCGATCATCCGCAGCAGGTCCTGGCGAACCGGCGCAGAGCTCCAGAGCCATCGCCACCGCCAAAGACATCAAACATCGCGGGAGAACACGCACGCTCAGATTCCTGGAGTATTTTTGTGGCGTTAACGGGGCAACTCTTCGTGGCGAAAGAGCAGGGCAGAGATAACACGTCCGTCACGTCGTCATCACGGAGACGGTTTCTTCGACGGGCAGCGAAGCACACACCGAAATCCGATATCCGCTGACGGTTTGCTCATCGAGTGACTGCCACGGGACCAGAGTTCCCAGCGTTCGGTACCCCCTTTGACGACGCGCTCGCCGTTGCTGGCCTTACGTGGTCCGGGCCAGTTCTGTGGTGGTGCTCCGTCTTTCCCTTTGGCTTCCGCATAGGCATTGACGTTGTACCAGTCGGCACACCATTCTCTCGCGTTCCCGGCCAGGTCCATGATGCCAAAGTGACTGCGATCGTGAGGATAGCTCCCCACAGGATCAATCTGGCCTAGCTGGCGTGGCCTGTCCCACAACACGCGGTCGCTGCCCCAGGGAAATTCGCTCGACTCAGTTCCACGGCCAGCCATTTCCCACTCTGCTTCGGTGGGCAGTTCCTTCCCGGCCCAGCGGGCGTAGTTCTGGGCATCCCGCCAGGTCACTTTGACCACCGGCAGTTGAGGGTTGCCTTGTAAGGGGATGGAGCTCGACGGCCCGCTCTCGTCGCCCGACTTGGCAGACTTATACTTCTGAAATTCACCAATCGTGACCTCGGTGACATCCATATAGAACGTGTCGAGTGAGACCGGGTGGGCGGGAGCGGCATCCGCGGGGCCGTGATTCGTGCCCTGGGTCAAGATCCCGGCGGGAACACAGGCCATTTCTTTGCCATCGACATCGCCTCGAATTCGACGGGGCCAGCCGGTTTCTGTCACACCAGAGCCGGGCACCGCTTGGAACCCCTTGGGCAGTGTCTGCTTAGCGGGGGGATCGACGACCGCGGGTAGCTCTGCGGAAACCACGGAACCTTCTGGACTCTCCGCATTAACGAGAAAGAGGTTGCTCTCCGGAGTCGAAGTATCGATGGTAAAGTTCGCCACATCCTCTGCGATTTCGAATTGCTGTTCTGGAGGAGCGTTGTCGGCGCTCGACCGAACGGGCGCTGCAACCGGTCTTGTTGCCGGCGGTGGAGCAGAGTTGGGGGCCGCTTCCGCAGCCTTGGCGATGACTGTCGGCGGTGGCGCCGACACGACCACTGGCGGGGTCGCGGGAGGGCTGCTCGGAGAGCTGCCACCGCACCCGTAGGCGACCAGTGAGACAACGCACGCGAAGCGGTGGATCATTTGATTCATGGCATCGCTCCCAGGCAACAACTTCATCCGAAACCGGATCAATCAATGTTATCCCATGATATCAAACGATCGGCCTTTCGCATGGATCGCCCATTCCAGACTCGAGAATGAATGGCACTTGTGCACGGGCGGTGAACGTGATCGCTGCGAACTCGTTTCGAGCCATTCCCCGCTTCTATCAACACGATATCCACACGGGCTCGTTCACCCCGCTGGGGAGCCACATGAGTAGTAATTGAGGTCCGATGGTTTGTGGTCATACATCACGGTGAATTCAAATCGCATGAATCATGGTC
>QWOR01000350.1 GCA_003669575.1 Planctomycetota bacterium
CTGCCGGTCGACCTGACGGTCTTCACGGTCGGGACTGATCTGGCGATTATCGCTCTGCCGGGTGAGACATTCGTCAATCACGGGCTGGCCATCAAACAGGCCTCCCCGTTTCGGACGACACTGGTGATCGAACTATCGAACTGCGTGGAAACGATTTATGTCCCGACGCGGGCAGCCTATGCCGGAGGAAGCTACGAGGTCACCAACTCGACGACGATGCCCGGATCAGGCGAACTGGTGGTGCAGAATTGTGTGGAGCTGCTGCGAGAAGCTGCGGCTGAGGCAACTGCAATAACAACAGGGAAATAAGGGGCTGTGGCAGGTCTCCTGGCTGGCCAACGGCATCCCAAAGCTACGTCAAACCGACAATCGGTTCTCCGTGATAGACCTGATGCGGACGATCCAGAGAGTCCTTCCAGACAATGGTCTTCGGCAGACCCAGTGACTGGTAAATCGTCGCAGCCATGTTCTCGGGAGTCTGAGCGTCCGACTTGGGGTAGGCCCCGATGCGGTCGGACTCGCCGACGACGTTGCCTCCCAGAACTCCTCCGCCCGAAAAGAAGACGGACTGTACCGCTCCCCAGTGATCGCGACCGGGCAGTTTCGTCTCCGCACCATCGAACGTGAAGACTTTGGGCGTCCGGCCGAACTCTCCTGCCATCACAATCAGCGTGTCATCCAGCAGCCCACGATCGTCGAGGTCCTCGATCAACGCCGACACAGCCCGATCGGTCGGAGGAAAGAGATAGTTTTTCAGATTGCCGAACGCTGCTTCGTGAGTATCCCACGACTCGTCATTGCCCAGGTTGACCTGAACCAGACTCACGCCCGCTTCGACCAGTTGGCGGGCCATCAGCAGTGACCAGCCAAATGAGTTACGACCATAACGGTCCTGAAGCTTGTCATCCGCGGCATGAACATCGAGGGCCCGATGAACACGACCTTCAAGCAGCATCGACACAGCCTTCTGTCGGTCGCGGTCAAACTGTCGCTCAGCGGCCTGGCGATCCAGCTGCTCACGTTGACGCTGAATCGAATCCAGCAGCTGGACGCGGGACCGGAACTGGTCCTTCAAGACGCCATGGGCCAGTTCCAGTCGCGGAGCCTCAAACAGGTAATCGGGAGGAGTCGTCTTTCCTTTCTGCCGCTGAAATCCATACTCGGGAAAGGCCCCGTGAATGTACTTCGAATCGCGGTAGTTACTCGCCTCGATGAACCACGGATCAAACTTGGCTCCCATCTCACCCGCGAACTGACCGGGAATTGTTCTCCCCGTCACATGAATCAGCCTCTCAGGAAGCACTGCTGCGGGAGGCAGATTGTTGAGGGGTGGGACGACGCCATTCACAACGGACGCCAGTGACGGGTAATCGGTCGGTTTGGGACGATTCCCATCAAAGCCGGGGGGCACCTGCGTCCGGCCCGTCAGCATGATGTGATGGCCGATGGAGTGTTCGTTGTAGGGATGTGTCAGCGACCGACAGAGTGCCCACTTGTCACTGCAGGCAGCGAGTTTTGGCAGATGTTCGCAAATGAACAGCCCCGGTGTCTGCGTGGCGATCGGCTGAAACTCGCCGCGTATATTCTCGGGCGTGTGCGGCTTCATATCGAAGCTGTCGTGCTGGCCCAGTCCGCCGGAAAGGAAAATATAAATGACCGACTTGTGCCGCGCGGGCTGCGGAGACGCGGCGTCATCACCCAGTGCCCGCAACCCGGAGACATGGTTCATTCCCAGACCGAGCAAGCCGATCGATCCGACTTGGATCGCGGCTCGACGGGCAACTCCGGGATGGCTGAAACCACGAGGGGCCGTCGGCATGCAATCCCCCTACTCATTGAAAACAGACACGCCGCGTTCCCGACAAATCATGTCGGTGAGATCACGCGCGTGCCACCAGTTCATTCGTGAGCGACGAGACCGAGAGTAGCCGATCCACAAAACCTGAGGCAACTCATCAGGGGATCAGGCGACCGACGACGACGATGTGCTGGCCACGGGGAATGGGCGAGACCCACGCCTGGGCCAGGACCACTCCGTCGACTCCCGCACGGGCGGGCCACGGAGGCATGTCGATGTGATCGAAGTCGTGCAGGTAGCCGACGATATCGCCCTTCTTCACATGCGTGCCACACTCCAGCACGCACTCATAGTGCCCATCAAACGGAGCGACAGTGAAGCACTCACGGTCGACCATCTCCAGCTTCATCTGATCTCCAGCGGCGTGGTGGGCGATCGGTTCGATCTTCCCCTTGAGCAGCCCATTGTTGATCAGGGCCGCCAGGACGCCGTGCCGGCCATATCGGACACCCTCGGCATTCACCGCACAGCCCCAGCCGAGTTCGGTTCCGACAGTGATCTTGCCCAGACGTTCTGCTTCACTGGGGAGCAGACCCGGAGTCTGGTTCTGGTAGACCATCAGCGACGGCGTTCCGAACCAGCGGGCGGTCTGTTCGATCTTGGCTGCCTGCTCGGGATCGTTCACTGGGTGGTAGTTAGCACAGAGCGAGAAGCGGGCCACGTTCCCGCCCGAATGCAGGTCGATCACGATATGCACTCGCGGCCAGATGAAGTGGCGAATAAAGGCGGCGATACGATGGGTGATCCCCTTGAGTGCGGGGTTCTCCCCTGCTCCATCAACGAAGGCACGGTTCAAATTCACCCGGTCGTCGGGGCTGCTCTCACGTGTGCCCGCACGGAATGCGGAGGGGTTCAGCACCGGGATAAAGATGATCCGTCCCAGAACGTCCTCGGTCTTGATCTCACTCATCAGGTTCTTGAGAACCACAGGGCCTTCGTACTCGTTTCCATGATTGGAGCCAAACGACACCAGCCCTTCGTTCGGCTTCGCATTTGGCCCGACCCAGACCGTCAGCGGAATGAGATGATCACCCCAGATACTGTCATGTTCCAACGCCAGCCAGTAGTCACGCCGGCCAGGCGAGTCGAGGTCAAGTTGGTTCGGACGGGCAACGATGCGATTCATGCAGTGACTCCAGCGAAAACAGGTCGTCTCATGGTAACCACGCCCGCTCAAATTGGCATCTTCGTCCCGCTGTAAACACACCATGCCAAAAGTCTGACCTACTCCCGCATCCCTTCGTTGAGTTGCTTTCCTTTTGTTCAATTTCTGCAGCCCTCGTTCGTCGAGGAACTCATGAAATTGATTACACCTCACATCTTCTGTTGGCACAGAGGGAATCTTGAACAAAGAGGAGCAAGGAAACCAAGGCGGAGAGGGAGATGAAGAAGCCGCCTGCTGCTGTTCGCGGATGGGGTTGCTGGACGTGTCAGACAAGTGGCTGGCCTCGTAATTCGAGTTCAGACTTGAGCCCATTCCCACTGGTTCGTAAGGTGGAGTATTGAGATCCCTCCACGCGAGGCCCGCCTGATGTCTGCATCCCTCCGCACATGTTGTTCTTCGTTTCAACCGACTCCTGTGAATCGACGGGAGTGGTTGCGGCAATCGGCGAGCGGGTTCGGCTCGGTGGCACTGGCCAGCTTGATGACCGGTTCCGGGCAGGTCATGGCCGACTCGTCGGTGAAGCTGCCGCAGATGAAGCCTCGCGCGAAGAACGTGATCTTTCTCTATATGGACGGCGGGCCCTCTCAGGTCGACACGTTCGACCCCAAACCGCTGCTGACGAAGGAGAACGGCAACCCGTTCAAAATGAAGATCCAGCCAACGCAATTCGATAACGTCGGCTCGACGCTCGGATCGCCGTGGAAGTTCGAGAACAGCGGTGAAAGCGGTCTGCCGATCAGCGATCTGTTCCCAAAGCTGCGGTCGTGTGCCGACGAGTTGTGTGTGGTCCGGTCGATGACCTCGGAGTTCTCGGAACACACGAACGCAAATTACTTCCTGCACACCGGACACGGTCTACAGGGACGGCCCAGCATGGGAGCGTGGGTCACCTATGGACTGGGGAGCGAGAATCAGAACCTGCCGGGGTTTGTCGTCGTGAACGCGGGTCTGATTCCGCCGGGCGGCCTCGACTGCTTCTCCAATGGTTTTCTGCCCGCGACGTTTCAAGGGTCGATCTTCCGGCGGGACGGGGCTCCCGTCGCCAACGTCGAGCGATCCGACAAGACGAACTCGCAGCAGCGTCGCAAACTCCAGCTCATGGAGACTCTCGACCGATCTCTCCTGACGCAAACCGGAAAGCAGGATGCTCTCGAGTCGGCGATCGCCAACTACGAGCTCGCGTTCCGCATGCAGACAGCTGCGCCCGAGCTGGCGGATCTCAGCCAGGAATCGAAAGCGACGCAGGAGATGTACGGCCTCAACGACGACTGGCCAGGGACGAAGGCGTTCGGGCAAAGCTGTTTGCTGGCGCGGCGACTGGTGGAACGCGGCGTCCGGTTCGTGCAGGTGACCACTCCGGGCGGTAACGGTGACCGCTGGGACCAGCATACCGACCTGAAGGACGGCCACCAGAAGAATGCCCATTCGGTCGACCAGCCGATCACAGCCCTGCTCACAGACCTGCGGGCCCGCGGACTGTTGGACGAAACGCTAGTGGTCTGGGGCGGAGAATTCGGTCGAACTCCCTTCGCGCAGGGCTCGAACGGCCGGGACCACAATCCGTTCGGATACACAATCTGGATGGCGGGTGGCGGTGTGAAGGGCGGGATGGCTTACGGCTCCACCGACGAATACGGCTACCACGCCATCGAAAACAAACTCGAAATGCACGACCTGCACGCGACGATGCTGTATCTGCTCGGCATCGACCACACCCAGCTGACCTACCGCTTCGGTGGTCGGGATATGCGGCTCACTGATGTGTACGGCAACGTGATTCACGACATCATCGCGTAGAGCTTCAGCGGGCACTCGCCTCGTCTTAATCCGCGAAACGCTCGCAATCTACTGATCGTTTCCGCTTCACAGATAGTGTTGCGATCGATCAGAGGGAACATATTTGTAGAACGAATTGATCCAAGGATTTCGCAGATCACACAAACAAAAATGGCCAGGGCCGGCCCCGCTGGCGAAGTGACATGTTGCTTCACATTGTTGTTCAGGCGCCCCGTGCAGGGCTTCTCGTGATTGGGACCTGACAAACGGGCGGGTTGTGAGGCGTCTTGCAGCCATCCCATAATCGGTTCATGAACACTCCATCGCCGTTTCGTGTCGCCATCATCGGTGGCGGGATCAGTGGAATGACCGCAGCGCTCCGGTTGAGCGAACTGGCGGGCGAGGCCGGAGCGCAGGGCCTCGAGATCCACGTCTTCGAAGCATCTCCCCAACTGGGTGGGCTCGTCGCCAGCGAGCAGATCGGCGAATACCTGATCGAGCGGGGAGCTGACTCATTCATTACGAACAAACCAGCGGGCGTGAAGTTGTGCCACAAGCTGGGGCTGGAGGCCGATCTGATCGGGACCGACGAGAAGAACCGTCGCTCGCTGATCCTCTCGCGCGGCAAGCCAGTTGTCACCCCCGAGGGGCTCAATCTCATCGCCCCAGGCAGCGCGTGGTCGATTCTCAAGACCCCGATTCTCTCTCTGAAAGGGAAGTTGCGGGTTCTCTGCGAACCACTCATCCAGCGCCGGGCGGAATATGGGGATGAGAGTCTGGCCTCATTCACGCGTCGGCGACTCGGGCAGGAGATGCTCGACCGCATCGTGCAGCCCATGGTCGGGGGCATCTACACAGCCGACCCCGAGAAGTTGAGTCTCCAGGCCACTTTGCCGCGATTTCTGGAGATGGAACGCAAATACGGCAGCCTGTTCGAAGCGATGCAGGCGGGCGACGAACTGCTCGGCGGGGCCGACAAAACGACCAGCGGAGCCCGTTACGGCCTGTTTGCCTCACTGCGAAACGGAATGTCCCAGCTGATCCAGGCTCTCGAATTACGGGTCCGTTCAGTGGCGCAGGTCCATACCCAGTCTCGGGTTGAGGAGATTGCGATCTCTCCCGCAGCTTCGTCGGGAGTTGTCACCAGCTCGGCCCAGGCACCCAAAGGTGAGATCGTCTGGACCGACGCGGAGGGCAAACCACAGCGGACCGAGTTTTCCGCCGTGATTCTGGCGACACCAGCTCACGAGATGAGTCGTGTCCTGAAATCGGCGAACCCCGAGGCGTCAACTGCCCTGGCCCAGATCGAGTATGCCTCCAGCGCCATCATTATCACTGGTCACGACCTGAGCGGGATCGATCACCCGCTCAATGCGTTTGGACTGGTCATTCCTGCGATTGAGAAACGCAAGATCCTGTCGGTGTCGTTCCTGAACCGCAAATTCCCTGCTCGGGCTCCAGCTGGAAAAGTGATCCTGAGAACCTTTATCGGTGGAGCTCTTCAGCCAGAAATGATGGACCTGTCCGATGATCAGCTGATCGACACCACGCTTTCCGAGCTGAAGTCGATCTTCGGAGTCCGTTCCAAGCCAGAGTTTGCGACCGTGGCCCGCTATATGAACGCGATGCCGCAGTACCATGTCGGCCACCTCGACCGCGTGGCCACGATTTCCAAAACTCTGGCTGGCACGCCGTGGGTCGACCTGGCGGGAAATACTTTGGGTGGCGTCGGACTACCCGACTCTATTCTCAGCGGCGAGAAAGCCGCGGAGCGAATCTGGGCTGCAATCGGAACAGATTCCCATGCGAAACCAGTCGCTTGAAAGCCCCCCTGCCTTCTGTCATAACTCTCCAATCCATCAGGAGCAGCGGCGCCGTTGTGTGCCCGCAAACCCACCGGAAAGTGTTGCATGATGCTGCCAATGGCTGCCACACCGACGATTGTCGAGTCCCTTGCGGGCTGGCTGGCGAGCTGGATTTCCTCCAGCCCGGATGCAGTGCGATTTGTCGCTGCAGCCCTGCATATTGGCTTGCTCGCCGCGTTTTTTGGACTTCCCGCGTTTGCGTTCATCTGGGCCGAGCGTAAGGTTTCGGCCCGTATCCAGGACCGTCTGGGTCCGACGCATACCGGCGGGCGGTTCGGCTGGCTGCAATCGCTGGCCGATGGGATCAAGCTGATCCAGAAGGAAGACCTGGCCCCGGCGGCTGCGGACCGGATGCTGTTCCGTGTTTCTCCATACCTCGTGGTCATCGCCTCGTTTGCCTCGTTCCTGTTCATGCCGTTCAGCAATGGCTGGGTGGCAGTGGCACTCGATTGCGGCCTCTTCATCGGGATGGCGGTGCTGTCTCTGGAAGTGCTGGGGGTCGTGCTGGCCGGTTACTCCAGCGGATCCAAGTGGTCCCTGTTCGGGGGCATGCGTGAAACCGCCCAGATGGTCAGCTATGAAGTTCCGCTCGGTTTGACTGCTGTCATTCCCGTGCTGATCTGCGGCACGATGAATCTCAACGAAATCTGCCAGATGCAAAGCGGCTGGTTCACGAACTGGCTGGTGTTTCACAGCCCGTTCACCTTTGTCGCTTTCTTCGTGTTCTTCGTCGTGACGTTGGCCAGCAACAAGCGGGCCCCGTTCGACCTCGCCGAAGCCGAAAGCGAACTGGTCGGTGGATTCCATACGGAATACAGCGGGATGCGCTGGTCGTTCTTCTTCCTTGCTGAATATGCCAGCATGTTCTTCGTGAGCGGTCTGGGCGTACTGCTGTTTCTCGGTGGCTGGTGGACCGGGATTGCCCCGATCGACTCCGCTTTGAGTGAGGTTTTAGGGGGCTATCCGGGGCGCGTGCTCGGCCTGCTGGTCTTCCTGACGAAGTCCAGTCTGCTGGTTGTCGTACAGATCTGGGTTCGCTGGACCCTGCCTCGCCTGCGAATCGACCAGGTGATGGAAACCTGCTTGAAGTATCTGGTTCCGATCAGCTGCTTCCTGTTCATCGGCTCGGTGATGTATCCGCTGGTTCTGCTATCCGCACTCGGCCGTCCGACTCTGCTGCCCGTCAATTCGATTGGCACCCGGGTCCCTGTACTGCCCCCAGCTGCGGTTCCAGTTACTACGCCGCATGACCATCCACATGACCACAGCCACCCCCATGATCACAATCATGGACACGGCCCCGGTGAACACTCACACGGACCAGGTGGTCATTCTTCCCTCGACCGTGATCCAGCTGAAAAGCCAGCTGCTCGCGAAGTGACTCTGCGAGGAGGGCGCTAACATGAGTGTTCTCGTCTTTGCCATTTTTGCACTCGCGGCCTGCGGAGGGGCACTGGCCGTCGTTCTGTCGCAGAACGTGGTTCGGATGGCCTTCTGGCTGATCATTTCGTTGAGTTCGGTCGCCGGACTGTTCTTCCTGCTGAACGCCGACTTTGTCGGTGCGACCCAGCTGCTGATTTATGTCGGCGGAACGGTCGTCTTGTTGATCTTCGGGGTGATGCTCACCGCGCAAGGTCCTTATGTGAATCTCAAGACTAATCCCGCCGAAGTCGTCATATCACTGGCGATCGGCGGAGTCGTGTTTGCAATGCTGGTCGCAGCCTTCTCCGGTGTGAACTGGAGTGCGAATTCGGAGCGGCTCACCGCGGAATTCGGAACTGCTACGTTGCAGACACCGGGTTACAACCAGCAGGGCGAGGGCAGCACTGTCCGTCGCATCGGTGGAGCATTGTCAGGCTTGCGGACGGAGTCACTGCGTGACGGACGTGCGATTGAGCGGCCAGGCTATCTTCTGCCGTTCGAGATTGTGTCCGTGCATCTGCTGGTCGTTCTGGTCGGAGCGTCTTACCTGGCCCGCGCGAAACGGCGGTCGGGGGGAAGCGAACCGGGAGCTGGTCCGACGGTCTGACGCGCCTCTCGCAGGCCCGTTGTTCGATGCCAGTCTCGTGTGTGTTCGGTGAAGGGGGAGCAAATGGACTCGGTTGGACTGAATCACTACCTCTTCGTCGGTGCGGTGCTGTTCGTCTGCGGCATTGTCTGCATGGCGACCAAACGGAACGCCATCGGCGTGCTGATGGGCGTGGAACTCGTCCTGAACGGGGCCAACATCAATTTCGTCGCCCTCTCGCGGTACACGCCGCTGGGGCTCGACGGACAAGTCTCTTCCATGTTCGTGATTGTCCTGGCGGCAGCTGAGGCTGCGGTGGCTCTGGCAATCGCACTCAACTTCTACAACAACCATCTGTCGATCGACGTGGACCGAGCCGACGACCTGCGAGGGTAGTCGCGAGACCTGCACAGGTGGGATGTTCCCTCCGATTGACTTCTGATTCGGACAAATCCCCACGGGGAAGACCGGCTTCATGACTCCGAACGTATACACAGCGACATCGACGACACTGAAGTGGCTCCTCGGCACAGCCTGGCTGTTGCCGCTGGCGGGCTTCGTCATCGAAATCTTCGGCGGCTACTGGGGCGGCCGAAAGACCAAGACAGCTGCCTGGATCGCAGTCGGTTGTATCGCCACGAGCTTCGTGCTCAGTCTGTCCGCCCTGCTGGTCTGGCGGGGGGCCACGGCGGAAATTCGCGAGAAGCAGGCGACAGCTCTGGCGGAACATGACGCAGCCCATGGACATGGCCACGGCGGCGAACACGGGCACGGTGAACACGCTCACGCCGCAAGCGACCACGCCCACGGGGCAGCAGATCACAGCCACGCACACACCAACCACGTCCACACCGATCACGCTGATTTCAATCCCTTGCGCACGACCTTCACGGGCGAGTTCTATCGCCTCGCCCGATTCGGCAGTGTGGTCGTCTCGATGGATTACTACATCGACGGCCTGACCGTGCTGATGTTCACGATGGTCACGCTGATCGCCACCTGTATTCATGTGTTCGCCACGGGATACATGGCAGAGGAACTCACCGAACACTACGAAGACCATCAGGTCCATCTGTCGGGTGGACGACACTTCCACCGTCCGGGCCGTTTCTACCGGTTCTTTGCGTTCCTGTCGCTGTTCTGCTTTGCGATGCTGGGACTGGTACTCGCTGGCAACGTCTTCCAGGTTTTCATTTTCTGGGAACTGGTCGGTGTCTGCAGCTTCTTCCTGATCGGCTTCTACGTCGAACGCAAGTCAGCCAGCACAGCTGCGAACAAAGCCTTCATCATGAACCGCGTGGGCGACTTCGGGTTCCTGATCGGCCTCATGGTCGTGCTGACCTACTTCGGCACTTTCCAGTTCGCGAATACATCTCCGGATGAGATCGGTTCTCCCGGCCTCTTCCAAATGGTCCGTGACACCCACGGCCACATGGTGACCGAGGGGGATGGACGCGAGAAGGTCGTGCTGCTACAGAGCGGCGGTAACACCCCGCTGCACAGCCAGGACGGCAAGCAGAGAGTGATTCCTTACTGGTTGCTGATCGTCGCCGGTCTGGGCGTCTTTGCAGGCTGTGTCGGCAAGAGTGCTCAGTTCCCGCTGCAGACCTGGTTGCCCGACGCCATGGAAGGGCCGACACCCGTTTCGGCACTCGTCCACTCGGCCACAATGGTCGCCGCTGGTGTGTATCTCGTCGGTCGTTTCTACCCGATGTTTACGCCCGAGGTGCTCCTGACAATTGCTTATGTCGGTGCGATCACCGCCTTCATTGGAGCAACCATCGCGATCGTCGTCACCGACATCAAGCGAGTCCTCGCCTACTCCACGATCAGTCAGCTGGGCTACATGATGCTGGCTCTGGGTGTCGGCGGCTGGATGGCAGGTCTCTTCCACCTCATTACTCACGCCTTCTTCAAGTCACTGATGTTCCTCTGCTCCGGCAGCGTGATCTACGGCTGCCACCATGAGCAGGACATGACCAAGATGGGTGGCCTTCGAAAGAAGATGCCGATCACTGCCTACACGATGCTGATTGGTGTGTTCGCCATCGCTGGTTACGGTCTGCCGGGCCTTCCCATCAACTTCAGCGGTTTCTACTCCAAGGACGCGATCATCGCGTCGGCTCTGACTTATGTCTCGCTGAACCCGCAGCACTTCCTGCTGTTCTACATCCCGGTCGTCACAGCTGGAATCACAGCCTTCTACATGTTCCGCATGTGGTTCATGACCTTCGCGGGGACGCCTCGCGATCACCATGTCGATGAACACGCTCACGAGTCGCCGCTGCCGATGGTGGCGCCGCTCTGTCTCCTGGCCTTCCTGGCGTGGTTCTGTGCGTTCCGGGGTGAGGACGGAGGTCTGGCTCACCAGATCCTGAGCAGTGAACCCACCCACGTCCGTGATGGACTGGAGCATGGTGGCATCCTTGGGTTGTCACTGCCCAGCCACCACCAGATTCACGAGAAGCACGCGACTGCCGGTTGGGTGGCTCTGTTCGCAGCCGGTCTGGGATCGCTCATCAGCTACCTGTTCTACTGCCGCCGCACGCTCGATGCTGGCACGATTGGTCGACAGTTCTGGGTCATCCGTGACTTCCTCATTGAGAAGTGGCGGTTTGACGAGCTGTACGACGTGATGTTCACCCGACCGGTGCATGTCATCGGGGCGTGGTGCCAGGGCTTTGACAAACGAGTTCTTGATGGTCTGATCCATCTGGCCAGTCACCTCACGCTTCAAACTGCCAAGTTTGATCGTGCTGTGGACGAACGCCTGGTGGACCGTATCGTCAATATCTGTGGAGAGGTGACCTACGCGACGGGACGATCCCTGAAGGGGATCCAGACCGGCCGCCTGCGTCAGTACGTCATGTTCATCGCTCTGGGAGTGGTGTCACTGTTCGTGCTGGTGTTTGCCTTCCTGCCCAGGTCGTGACACCCGGAGTGGTGATTGCTCCCTGACTGTTCGACCTGTTCCTTCTGACTTCCCAGTGCTCCGCATCGATCGACTGAAACCATGTCCGACGCAGCTCTTCTCACACTGACGATTTTCACTCCGACGATCTTCGCCGTCCTGTTGATGGCGTTTGATAAGAAGGCGGAGGAAGGCATGCGTGTCTTCACGCTGATCGGGACGGTCGTCACGTTCCTCCTCTCGCTGATGATGTGGCAGCGATTCAATATGGAAGAAGCGGGGTACCAGATGCAGGTTGTCTGCAACTGGATCCCGACCTGGAACATCGAATACCGACTCGGTGTGGACGGTATCAGTCTGCCGCTGGTCTTGCTGACCGGTCTCGTCACGATGCTGGCAGCTGTTGCTTCGTGGAGCATCAAGGAAAAGATTCGCGGCTACCTGATTCTGTTCCTCATGCTGGAAACAGGCATGATGGGGGTCTTCCTGTCTCTCGACTTCTTCCTGTTCTATGTGTTCTGGGAAGTGATGCTGCTG
Source organism: Planctomycetota bacterium (assembly GCA_003669575.1). Taxonomy (GTDB): domain Bacteria; phylum Planctomycetota; class Planctomycetia; order Planctomycetales; family Planctomycetaceae; genus TH-plancto1. The sequence continues at coordinate 12,121 of QWOR01000350.1, forward strand.
CCGATGTACTTCCTGATCGGTGTGTGGGGTGGACCACGTCGCGAGTACGCGGCGATGAAGTTCTTCCTCTACACGCTCGTCGGCTCGGTGCTGATGCTGATCGCCATTCTGATGTTCTACTTCAACAGCAGCCAGATCCTGGATGGCAAGGGAATCTTCAGCCTGATCAAGCTGGCGGAAATCGCCAAGTCGGGCCAGTTCAATCAGAACATGCAGCTGATCGCCTTCATCCTGCTGTTCATCGGTTTTGCGATCAAGGTGCCGTGCTTCCCATTCCACACCTGGTTGCCTGACGCACACGTTGAAGCCCCCACGCCGATTTCAATGATTCTGGCGGGTGTGCTCCTGAAGATGGGTGGCTACGGCATCATCCGTATCGCCATGCCCCTGTGTCCCTGGGCCGCTCAGTACGCTGCCTGGTTCCTCGTGGTACTGGGTGTCTTCAGCATCATCTACGGGGCCTTCGCGGCCATGGCTCAGACCGACTTCAAGCGTCTGGTCGCCTACAGTTCGGTCAGCCACATGGGTTACGTGCTGGTCGGTCTGGCTGTGTGGAAGATCAACGAAGCGGGACAGACCGTGAACCCCGATCTCTGGCTGATGGGCATGCAGGGAGCGATGTACCAGATGCTCGGTCACGGCATCTCGTCGGCTGGCATGTTCTTTATGGTGGGGGTGATCTACGACCGCGTCCATCATCGCGACTTGAACAAGTTCGGTGGCCTGATGCAGAAGATGCCACTGTACAGCGGTATCGCCGTGGGAATCTTCTTTGCAGGTCTGGGCCTTCCCGGACTGTGCGGATTCATCGGCGAAGTCTTCGTCGTACTCAGCATCTGGCAATTCAGCAAGACATTGGCAGTGATCGCAGCTGCGGGCGTGATCCTGACGGCGGGTTACATTCTCTGGACGATTCAGCGAGTCTTCTTTGGTCCCGAGTACAAGGGTCCACACGGGGAAGACCTGTCTGAAATGAACGGCCGCGAAAGCGGTGTGGCAGTGACTCTCCTGGTTCTGGCCATCATCTTCGGGGTTCTACCCTCGATCATGCTGGATGTCATGAATCCATCGACAGTCGCTTTGACGAAGTCACTCAGTGAGGGCTACAGCAACTCAGCCGGTTCACAGCCCGCTGCGGTTTCCACTCCCCAGGTATCGTTGACGAAGTAAATACCCGCGAGTGACCTCCCGTAAGGCAGGTCGGCACTGACTGATGGAATCGGAATCTGCAATCCCATGACTGCGAACACCTTGATCCATGATCTGCTCCGGGAGCTCCCCCGTTCGGTGGAGATCTTTGTACCGGAACTGATCCTCAGTGCGACCGTCGTGTGTCTGTTGTTGTCGCGAATCGTCGGCTGTGACAAGAAGATTCCACCCTGCTGGACAGCCATCATCGGGTCGCTGCTGGCGTTCATGGCGATCTTCGCCCAGTTCATGTATCTGAAGTCTGGTGCGGATGCCAAAACCCAGGTGGTTCGCTCCCTCTTTGAGATTCTCCAGCTGAGTGCGGATGGCGTCGGGACAATTGGACCGTATTTCTCTGGCCTGCTGATGCACGACCACTTCGGAACCTTGTTCCGTCTCGGGTTGTTGCTGTTTCTCGTACTGATGATCACGCTGACAGTGCTGACTGGGATTCCCGACAGCGAAGACGGTCCTGACTTCTACGCACTGATGTGTGGTGCGACTGTCGGTATGCTGCTGGCCGTCACGGCGAACAACCTGTTAATGCTGTTTGTGGCCGTCGAAATGATGTCAGTACCGAGCTACGTCATGGTCGGCTTCCTCAAGGGACGAAAGCTGTCCAGCGAAGCTGCCCTGAAGTACGTCGTTTATGGAGCCGGTACTGCCGGAGTCATGCTCTACGGTATCAGCCTGATCGCTGGTCTGCTGGGTTCGGGGTCGCTCCCCGAAATGGGCGATCGCTTCGCCTTTCTGATGGGTAAGCAAACATTTTCCCTGGCGAGCGGAGAGACCATCACCCTCGTGCTCGGAATCATCATGGTTCTGGTCGGGCTCGCATTTAAGTTGTCGCTCGTCCCCTTCCATTTCTGGGCTCCGGACGCTTTCGAAGGCGCCAGTGCCGAAGTCGGCGGATTCCTCTCGGTGGGTTCCAAGGCAGCTGTATTTGCTCTGATGGTGCGGTTTGTACTGGGCTTCGATGGCGAGGTCCCAGTGCTGCAGAGCCTGTCGACGTTCCTCGGCATCGGCTTGGGCGTCATGGCGGTGATCAGCATGACCTTTGGTAATCTGGCAGCCTACACCCAGACCAACATGAAGCGGCTGCTGGCCTACTCGACCATCGCTCACGCTGGGTACATGCTCCTGGCGGTGTCCGCACTGCTGGTCACGCTGAACGCCCCCAGCGGCTCCAGTGTAAATCCCTCCGAGGGAGCAGTGCACTGTGTCGAAGGTCTGACCTACTATCTCGCGGTCTATCTGTTCATGAACCTGACCGCGTTCGCTGTGGTGGCTCTCGTCCGCAACGAGACCTTCAGCGAAGAGATCTCGGCCTACCGAGGTCTGATCTCGGGAGGCCCCGCGACCAAGGTCCTGTGCGTCTGTCTGGCCTTCAGCTTATTCAGCCTGGTTGGACTCCCTCCGTTTGGCGGCTTTTTCGCCAAAGTGCTGATCTTCATGGCGGCATTCAACGCGGGTTCAATCCACTGGATCATGTGGGTCTTCGTGGTCATTGCTGGCATGAACACGGCCTTTAGTCTCTATTACTATCTGCGGGTCTTGAAGACGATCTTCATCGATCCGCCACCGGCTGATCGTCTGCCGGTGAATGCTCCTTCACTGGCTGGTTGGTATGTCGCCCTGATCGCACTTCCGCTTGTGGTTCTTGGAATGAGCCCCCTGCAGGATGATTTGAGCCGCACCGCCCAGTTCGTCGCGAGCTCTCTGTTCAAGTAATGCGTGGGGTTGCCCCCGGTCGTATCCTCTCTCGTTCCTGCTGACTGATTTGCCATGTCTGCCGTCACCCCAACGCAAGTGAACGAACTGCTGGTCGCCATCGGGCGGAGCCTTCTGCAATACACCGCTGATGCGTACCCCTGGTCGCCCGCGAATAAGGACCTGCGCGAGCCGATCCTGCGTTTGGCTCATCAACAGCAAAACTCTGTCCGCAAAATTGTCCACTGGCTCGACGACGAAGGCGAGACGATCGACTACGGAATCTACCCTGTCGATTACACCAGCCTGCATTACGTCTCTGCAGAGTTTCTGCTCAAGTACATGATCTCCAACCAGACCGAGAATGTGGAACTGGCCACTGTCGAATGCAGTGAAGAAGACGCGGAAACCGCTCACCATCAGTTCCTGGCTGAAATTCTGGCCAACGAGCAGTCGATCCTTGATGAACTGAAGAAGCTGTAATCCAGACCGGCCAGCTGTATCGCTGGCCCAGCTGGCGTTCGCAATGTGGTGAATTGCTCAGTGTCTCTGCGACGACATTTCTTTGAGATCCGCTATCAAGAACAGCTTGTCGTGAGCGTCGCTCACTGATTCTGCCAGCAGTCGAACCCGGGCCAGTTATTCGAGGGCGTCTGTGTGGTCGCTAAGAACCAGCGCTGCTCGTGCAAGTGTTTCATGCGGATACGCGATATATAACACGGAAGCATCCTCCGCGAATCGAAGACTTCTCACCGTGTGACGCAGGGCATTCACGCCATCTTCTTACGTCACATGGGGCGTGGGAGCCTTGCCAGTGACCATCAGACAGATGCTTGTTCGTGCAATCCATTTGTTGGGTCCTATGCCACGGAGACGCCATGGCCCACAGCTGCATCTGCTCCTACACAGGATCAGCTGACGGTTGTGGATCAGGTCCCAAACCCGATTAAAGCAGTATCCTGAAAAGCGGACATGTGCCTGAGCGGCCTCCAGCTGGGCAATCCACTCGACTCTCTACGCTCCCGTCCTGAAGTCAGAGCGAGCTCGACCTTAAATACGCGTCGCGCCCATCCTCAAATTCAAGCGCGCCCGGGTGGATTCGAACCACCGACCGACGGATTAGAAATCCGGAGACGTTGTCAACCTTTCCTTGGGAATGCTGCGGTTTCCACACCCGCTGGCCCCGCCACTGGCCCTGAGTGTCACGGAACTCGTCATCTACAGAGTCTAGCTCGCGGCACCATCACATCAATCGAGGACGAGGAGCTCTTAGAGATCATCATTGCTTGGCAGACGCTATCTGCAACGATCAAGCGTGCCATGTTGGCACTTATCCGCTCCATCGATTAACCGATTTCGAGGTGCCGCCTTTCTTGCCCTGCTCCATTTCATGATCATTGAGGATTGCTTTAAGCACGGACTACCGTTCGGCTCGTACACAACCGGTATCAAAACCGTTTGAGGAGACTCAACAGGCAGGCGAGTTTGATGAAAGCGGCGAAGACGAAGCTGTCGCTGCAGAACTCGTGGCGTACGAGGATTAGACGGTACGGGCAGACCACGTCCCAACCACGAGATTGCAGCTGATCGCGATGTGTGTCGCTGTCGCAGGCTCGATCGGCGACGACGGGGATGACTCGCGTGGCTTTTTGGCGCACCGGACTTTGCCGAGTGTCCTGCAGCCTACGACTTTGTCACCGGGAGTCGACTATTTGATGATCACATTCGCTGTTGCGGTCAGTCCACCATTCGACGTAACGACCTTCACCTTGGTTGGGATCGTAAATGAGCCGGCTTTCGGCTTGAAGTTCCATACTCCGCCACCAACGGGAGGTGGATTCAGTGTCGTGGCGACTGTGCCGAGTAGCTGGTTCGTAACAGCGTTGTAAATCGAGACCGTCTGGCCGGGGACGTATACTGCAACCGCTCCCTTCATGGTCAGCGTATTCGATTTCGCGACGCCGTCTGCCTGGGTGATGCTCACACCTTGTGCGGCTACCAAGGCTGTCGTCTGTAGCGTATTGACGTAACAGACGCCATCCAATCTGTATCCGACTATGGTGATCACATCACCGATGCCGAAATCATGCAGTCTCTGTATTGTGAGTGGACTGTTGCCGCGGTCTACCAGACTCGAGATAAACCGCTCATCCGGGTTCATTTTGCATGGCTGACCAGCCACGACGATCACGCCGGTTGTAAGATCCACTGACTCAAGAGTGCCAACGATGACGTGTTCGGCGATCTTGAAATCTGCGAACGCTGCGACATTGTGAGTCCCGGTGGAATCAGTCGTCCTCAGTCCCTGGGCGATGATCGTAGCTCCCGGATAAACCAGCACCGTTGACTTCGGTGCCAAATCTGAGGGAAGAATTGACCGCACACGATTCGGGGCACTTGAGTCCAGAATTCGACTGAAGAAATTGGCCCCGGTAATGTCAGGTTGCAACGATGAAGCCGCCCCCGTTCCCTTAGGCCCCGTAAACTTCATGGTCGTGGGGATCTCGATTGGGAATACATGATCCAAGGTCACTGTTCTTTTGGACGGGTCAATTCCTGTGATGGTGCCCTCAACCGTAAACAAAGACTGTGCTTTGCTCGTCGACGGCATTGCACAGATCCACAATGCAACCAGTAAGGCTAAGCAAGGCACACGTCGATTCGAAACTATTTTGTTCACCAGAGTGCAGTAGATCAAGGCATTTCGAGTCAAGTACGCTTGGACTCAGATTCCTACACTTCAGTTATAGTTATTCCCAATCGTGACCCGCGGTGAGTATTAGAACACCAAAGAAGATAAGCAGCCGGTGAGGCCGCCTGCCTTTAAGCTACCCCTAGATATACGAGACATTTACAGCACGCAGCCACGACGTGAGTAGCCTGTGGAACGACCGGAGTGACGGGTCTGCCAAATCCCACAGTGGGCGTATCCAGAATCTGGGAGGAGGCACTGATGGTGCTTGAGTTTGTTCAATCGGAGGTCAACCACCTTATGCAAAAGAAAAGAAGGATCGCACAGACATGGCCATTTGATGGCCGAAGTCATGTGCGTCCTTCTCCTGAAGATTTTCTCGCCCAGCGCGAGCCACCTGCTCTACTTATTGGTCATCGCCTTGGTCGCGGTGAGACCATTGGAGGTCACAACTGTCAGCGAAGTCGGAAGGGGCGAAACCGCCGTCTTCGAGTTGAATACCCAAGTACCAGTCCCGGGAAGAGCACCGACCAACACCGGCACAGTGGTAATCAGAGCACCAGTGGTCGTATTGTAAAGCGACACAGTCTGGCCTGCGATAATCTTGCCGACGTCTCCCTTGGCCTTAATCATGCCGCTCTTAATGACTCCATCCGCGGACGCGATGGTAACTCCCTGGGGGCCGACCAGAGCTGTCGTCGTCAGTGTGGTGGTATGATGCAGTCCATCCAGCATATAACCCTGAACGGTCATGATATCGCCAATCCCAGAGGCTGCCAGCAACGGGAGGGAAACGGGATTGTTTCCGCCGTCGAGGATTTCGGAACGAAAGCGCTCATCCACGTTCATTTTGCACCGGTGCCCCTGTACGACAAAAATTCCAGTGGTCAGGTCAACGGATTGCAACACGCCGCCAAGAACGTTCTCAGCCATCATCACGTCCGCGGTTGCTGCCGTGTTATGTACGACGCCATTGGCATCGATGGTCGTCAATCCGGTGAATGTCCCCGTTCCTCCCGAATACCCCAACACTGTGGCCGGAACTGCCTGATCGGAGTGAAGAATCGAGCGAACTCGGCTGGGGGCATTGACATCCAGCAGTGGCGTCAGATCAGCACCGGTGATCGTCGGCTTCAGAGCAGCCGGAGTGACCGACAGAAAGGCTCTCTTCAGCGGCGCTGGTGCCGTGAATTTGATCGTCGTGGGGATCTCCACGACAAAGTCGTAGCCCACGGTAATCGTGTGCTTCGCAGGATCAATCCCGGTAATTGGTCCCTCGACGGTAAAGGCTGTCTGCGCTTGCGCCACACCGGCACTTGACGACAGAGCAAGGCCGAACAACGCTGCTGCGCAGTAGCGCATACACAAACGAAACATTCCACTCTCCTGAAGGCTGGTTATGCGAAACTCACGACACCGTAAATTGCATAGATCAAGAACGGCAGGGTCACTAGCAAGGCCACACAGCCTATCTAGAACTCCCCACCCACATCGAGCAGTCTATTCGACATATTCACTAATCAGCAGCTTTCTTCCCCATTGTTAATGCATATTCACTGCGAGTCGTTCCAACGTGCCGTTTTCATTGGTTATATTTTCTGTTACTCATTAATCGTAAATATTTATCTTATATTCAACACCGCGCTGCACAGATACATAAGCGATTGGAGTGCTATTGGTGCCACACGCCATCCTACGAGCCGCACGAGATTATCACCGGGAGATCGTATCGGACCTCGTTCTCTAGAGCAGCACACGAGAGAGGGCCGCCAGCCCAATGCGTTCTATGAATACTTCGTATCAATATATGATGTCGTTGTTGCCGTCGCATGTGCTGGGTGCGGTATCTCCACTCCTCTCTAAAACTCGCCGATCAGGCTTCCGTCTGCGACCGTCCCCAATTGACCGTAAATCTGGTAGTCGATGTCCTGGCTCACGAACCTCACAGCTCCGTCCCCCATCAGGAAGTGAGCGCCATTTGAATGGTGGCTGCTGAATGCGTGCCAGGATCCGTTCGAGATCCCTGAGCCAATTGGATTTACACCTCCCACGGGAGCTGTGTTCAGCGGGATCACACATGTCCCCACAGCCAGAGCGACACCATTGGCAGTGAGTGTTCCCGGGGTCCCGGAGCGGACACCTGCCCACAAAGCCGAGGGGCCATTGCCGGTGCTGTCGACCTCCTGCCACGCCCGCTCTCCGACGAGCGCGCTGTTGCTCGTCCCGTCGACCATATCGCGTAGTCCGCGTTTTGAATTCTTGCCGAACGTCCCGCCATTATCTGTGAGCGGCAGAAAGTCGAGCAGCAAACCGCCGTTCACACCGACGTAGTTGGAGCGGCCACCGTAGTTCATCCCCGCTCCGGGACCACCTGTCCCGCTGACCACATTCTTGGAGCCGGTATCGCTGGGGCAACGGAAGGCTGTGAGAACCGTTGACTCAATGCCTGAGATCCCGGAATTGCTGTTGTTACCGAGCGAGTCGAGGCCACCACTGAACCCCCGATTCATGTCGAGTTGATTGAACAGGGGAGCCTGATCCAGGTACGGGAGAATCAAAGCACTCCATCCCCAGCAGTTTGTCGGCGCGTTCGATGCCGAGCGCGAGGCATCGTAGACCCACCCCGGAGGAAAGACGCTCGCCATCTCGTGATAGTTATGCAGAGCGAGACCGATCTGCTTCAGGTGGTTTTTGCATTGAGTCCGCCGGGCCGATTCCCGGGCCTGCTGAACCGCGGGTAACAGCAGAGCGATCAAGACTCCAATGATCGCGACCACCACGAGAAGTTCGATCAGCGTAAATCCACGTCGTTTTTGCATGACGCATCCTTTGGCTCTGGAAAACTCGCTCACAGATTCGCCCGCTAATGAAGCGATCAGGATCACGGCGAAGTCGGGATATGGCTTTGTGAGGTTTTTGCCACCACGAATTGATAAGACACACGCCGGGTGAGGCTGAAACAGCCCCTCCCGGCGTGCGAAAGAGATCCCCCGGAGCCGGACGACTAGCGAGTGACAGAGACCTTCATCGCCACTCTAGTGTTGTAGTCGTAACGACAATCTGCCACGTCGTTGACCTTCAAGTCATTCAGGGTGCCACTGGCGCCATTGATCGAGATCTTGGTGCTGGGGACGATCTTGATCGCGTCTGATCCAGAGAAGGACTGCCCAAGCATGATTACGCCATTCTTGTAATCAATTGCCGAGATGGAGGCGGTGACTCGCACTTCGACGGGCTTTTGAACGCGGACGCCTTCAATTCCACCACCTTGGGCGTTAATGACAGACGGCAAAGCCACGAGGGCCAAGCCCAGGAACACCCAACTGAAACGCTTGAACATCAGATTCTCCATCAGAACGTGAGACTTCGTGCCGAAGAACTCTTCTCCGGCAATCGGGACAACGGGAAGCTTCATCTATCAAGGAAGCGGAAACGGTGCTTTCTTCATTGCACTGTCAGTTTCGGAAAGACCTTTCCGCCCAGAAAATAAACATCCTCGATGCATCTATCGTGATTGAGTGGACCAGATTCGCTTGTGCCATCCGAGTGAAAGCGACAGTCTTGAATGGCCTCAAGGCTTTCGGGCAACATCCTTCGAGACTGTGGAGAACTGATTCCATTGAGCAATCCTGTGGCAACATGTGGCTGCAGGGGTCATGAGGATGTCACGACATGCGTAGCTGGGATTTCTCGTCTGTCGTCTGTTTTGTTGTCTGACATCGTTATTTTTCTCCCTCTGGTTTCGTTTGTGATGTTTGGGTAAGCATTATCTTCTGCTGCCTGTTCTCGTGTTTCAATAATAAGAATATTGTATGTGTAGCTTTTTTATTCAGCGATTACTCTCAGGTCTGGTTGTAACGAGCCGCCAAGTGCACACTTAGAGTACCGCACACCTCCCTTATCCTAGGCATCCGAAAAGCGGAATGAGATTTGTGCAGGCAGATCGCATTCGCTCACGATCTGTAGAGGTGCGAACGCTAGATGCCGGCCGCCAGATGCATTTATGACACTGCCGTATCATTGTCGCCGCCATAAGTGCTGTGGGGAAGACAAGGGGCCGGTGACCGTCTATCACTTACGCGGTCTGTTGAAAGGGATCTGGTTCATATTAACGATCGGCTGTCACTGGCAAGATATCCCGCGTGAGTACAGTTTCTGCGGAGATATCCGATGATCGACGCTTGGCTTCAGCTTTTCCTGGAACCGGAATCACAACCGTTTGAGGAGTATCAATAGGCAGTTGTGTTTCACGAAAACGGCGAAGACAAAACTCTAGAACTCGTAGCGTACAAGAATTCGGCGGTAGTGGCTGACCATGAGAACGTGCGTTCGATCTTCCAGCGGCGGTGTTGGCGTCCAACTTGCGTAGCACGATTCACTGGGGGACCACGGAGATTACTCGGGTAGCCATGGGGCGCCGGACGTTGACGAGCGTCATACGGGCGAGTGTGATTTCCGCAGCACTGGCCGACGGCATCCGACATGACACAGGAAGACCCTGGCCATCCGCAGCGGTTTATCGGAGCGTTCGACCACAAGCGTGAGGCAACGTAGACCCACCCCGGGGGGAAGACGCTCGCTATCTCGTGATACTTATGTAGAGCGAGACAGGCATGCTTCAGGTTGCTTTTGCATTGAGTCCGGGGCCAAACAAAAAGCCGCAAGTGAATCACTTTTGGGGTGCGACCCAGAAACGATTCATCTTGCGGCGACGGGAAGTCGCTGAACCACATCGGTTTAGAAGGACTTGGGAGTTTCGTTTGCAGGTGCATCGCAAGCGATGTCACACTGATTCTGATCGCAGTCGTCCCGCTGATCTTCAAAATCAGAACCGTAGGTCACAGCGTGAACCTGGCCTCGGTCAGTCTTATGGAAACCAGAGTAGCTGTAGCTCTGATTGATTTCGCCGATGGCATCAGCCACATCATTCAGCTCAGAGACCACAGCGTGCTGGACTTCGCTCAAACCAACAATCAGACCAATCACGAGCATCGACGAGACCAGAACCAGCTCGGCACTGACCACGAAACCTGCTTCATCGTTCCACATTTGACGCAACATTTTGCAGACCTTCTTCTCTTTCGCATTTGTCTTCGGCACCAGGTCACGCTGACCTCGGCTTGCCATGATCTCAGGTAAAGCAACCACCGTGCCAGATCGCATGCAAAGACGATTTATTACAGATTACTCTCTCCGCACTAGGTAAATACCATCGTTTTAGTAAACAGACTTTAACACGCCTTATATTTAATATGTATTCACGCGTTGCTTTTATCATTCATGCGTTCTGTTATGTAAACACTTGTCTGATAAAAACAACATCACACCATTTGCAGTGCCGATGCGTACTATCCGCGTGAATAACAGAAATGACGAATCGCTGTACATCCATGTGTACGTGCAGGTGTGTGTATGCTTGTGTAATATACAAATAACGTAGGTTTCCGACACGAACACGCGGCCCAGGACAAACAAACAAGCCACGCTTCGGTTAATAACCGAAGCGTGGCCATGGTGCATGAATGTTATCTGTTGTTATTGCATAGCCGTCGCTCAACGCCCTGCACAGCGGTCTCCACGCATCACACGATGCGCACTACGCATTATTCTACCGGCGTTAATGGCTTAATATAGTTCAGCCTTGCCGCTGACCATGCGTATCTCTGGCGGTGGGTATTCCCTGCGATTCGCGAGATCGTGTTTTTCAAGTCGTCGAATTGCGCACCGGATGGCATAGACGCGATTCGATTCGTTCGGTCGTTGCCCGCAATGATCAGTGCTGCGTGCTGCGACTTGTCCCGATCAACTACTGGGTCTCGATCATAGAGTCCGAATGACTTGCGAAGTTCCTCAATGTCTTCAGGGGTCCCCGTCAGGAAGTACCACGGGGGCATTCCTGGAGCATCTTCGATTTTGCGGGCGGC
>QWOR01000125.1 GCA_003669575.1 Planctomycetota bacterium
ATCCTGACGAAGGGTGCCCTCGAAGGCAGCCACGCGGCAGGGGATGTGATCTTCGCGTTCGGACAGTTTGTCGCCGCAGGATCTCCAGTGGTCGGAATCACGATCTTTGTGATTCTGGTCGCTATTCAGTTTCTCGTGATTACCTCGGGAGCCACGCGGATTGGCGAAGTCGGTGCCCGGTTTGCCCTCGATGGCATGCCCGGACGCCAGGCAGCTATCGACTCTGATCTGAATGCGGGACTGATTACTCGCGAGGAAGCAATCCATCGCCGTCAGGTCGTCGCCCGTCAGGCTGATTTCTACGGAGCCATGGACGGGGCCAGCAAGTTCGTCCGCGGCGACGCCATCGCTGGCCTGCTCATTACAGCCATCAACATCGGGGTTGGTCTGCTGCTGGGCGTGTTCGAACACGGCATGTCGTTCACCGAGGCTGGCAAGGTCTTCACGACACTCACGATTGGGGATGGTCTGGTCGCCCAGCTTCCCGCGTTCCTGATTGCACTGGCGGCGGGATTGATCGTGACCCGCAGTTCAGTCGACAGCGACCTGCCCCAAGAGACCATCACACAGATCTTCCAGCACTCCCGAGTGCTCTACATCACGGCGGTCGCATTGTCAGTTCTAGCCTTCACCGGTCTGCCAATGCTGCCGATGCTGACTTTCGCCATCGGGTGTGCCTGCCTCGGCTGGCTGATCGATGAGAATCCCGTCGCAGCCCGCAACGCACACACATCGACCGGCACGCCATCGCGGTCTTCCGCCCCGCTGAATGTCCAGGTCTCGACGACCTCCACCCCAGCGACTCCGGCAGCGGCGTCCGATCCCAAGACTCAACTCCACGTCGAACCCCTCCAGCTCGATCTCGGTGTCGGACTCGTTCGGCTGGCGGATGCGGAAGTCGGCGGCGATCTGCTCGTCCGTGTCACGCAGCTGCGGATGCGAGTGGCTGAACAGCTGGGCTTCATCCTGCCGAAGGTTCGGATCCAGGACAATCTGCACCTCGAACCGTTTCTCTACGAGATCCGTCTGCGAGAGGCCTGTGTCGCTCGTGGTAATATCGATCCTGATGCTCTGATGGCGGTCGAGACAATCGATTCGATCGGAGCCCTCGAAGGCGAGCCCACCGCCGAGCCGCTCAGCGGTCGCCGAGCCTGGTGGATCACCAAGGAAGAAGCGGGACAGGCCAAGTCGCTCGGTTTCCAACTGATCGAACCCCAACAAGTCATCGCCAATCATCTGGCCGCCGTGGTGCACCGCCACTCGGAAGAGCTGCTGACCCGGCAACAGGTTCACGCTCTGGTCGAGAATCTGGCAAATCGATCGCCTCAGCTGGTCACGGAAGTGTTGCCACTGGTCTCGATCGCCCGCATGCACCGTGTACTCGCCATGCTGCTGCGGGAGCAGGTCCCGATTCGCGACCTCGAAACCATCATGGAAGCTCTCGGTGACCACGCCGACAGCTGCCGCGATGTCAACGATCTGGTTGAGCAGGTCCGTCGATCTCTCGCCCGCACCATCTGCCAACAGTTCCGCACCAGCGATGGACGCCTGGTTGCCCTCAAGCTCTCACGGGATCTGGAAGAAGAACTCTCTTCACTGGTCCGGATTGCCGCTGCAGATCCTCTGGGAGCCTGGCCAATGCGTCAGCGACAGACCGCGACGGATGCGGTGGAAGCAGCTGTCAGCCGTCTGCGAGAGCGAGGCCTTCCGGGCGTGATTGTCTGTCGAGCCGAACTACGACCGATCATCAAACAACTCACCCAATACACGACTCCCCATCTGGCCGTCCTGAGTCAGGCCGAAGTGACCCGCGATACCGAACTCGTGATCGCAGGTCAGGTGGAGTTCCACACGACGACTCAGGAAACCGTGGGAATCTGAGGCTTCAAAACACACCTCATGAGGCGTGTCCATTGACCACCGCAGATTCCCGTTCCCCACACCCCTTCGTCACATCACATCGAAGACCGCTGCAGAGTGTCCCGAACATCGAACAATAAGCGTTTGTAAAAATGCGACGATTGCATCGATTCTCGGAATTCTAACGAAGTCCCGATCCAGAAGTGTCGAAATAACAGAGAGCCGGTAATCCGTCATCGAGTCGTTTCAAGGGTCAACAGACCTGAGTCAACTCGTCGGAATACCGAGGCAAAACCAGACAAGACGTCTGGTCTGAGCGACTATGGAGAAGTTCATGAGCACCAAGGCCACCGCTGAAGACATCCAGCAGTACTGGCTCGACTACCGGGCACAGCCCACGGAAGAGCTGCGGAATCGTCTCATCGAGAACTATTTCCAACTCGTGAAATTCAACGCCGAACGAGTCTGGCAAAAGCTTCCCGATGGAGTCGATCTGAACGATCTGATTTCCGCAGGCGTCTTCGGTCTGATGGATGCGATCGATGCATTCGACCTCGATCGCGGTGTGAAGTTCGAGACCTACTGCGTTCCGCGTATTCGTGGAGCCATGCTCGACGAACTCCGCACGATGGACTGGGTTCCACGTCTAGTGCGTAGCAAGGCCAGCAAGCTGGAAGCGGCCCGCAAGGAAATCGAAGCTCAGACAGGTCGCCAGCCCACCGACATTGAGCTGGCTGGCAAACTGCAGATCACTCTGGAAGAGTTCGACAAGATGAAGTCGGAGGCCAGTGCCGTCTCCCTCGTCAGTCTCAACAAGAAGTGGTACGAAACCGACAGCTACAAAGACGTCCGCGAAATCGACGTCATCGAGGACTCGAAGGGCGAAGACCCCACGACCGGCATCCAGAAGAAGGATGTCATGAAGCTCGTGACCAAGGGCCTCAACCGCAACGAGCGACTGATCATCATCCTCTACTACTACGAGGAACTCACGATGAAGGACATTGGCCAGACCCTCGGTCTGTCCGAGTCCCGCGTCAGCCAGATGCACAGCAGCATCGTCGCCCGCCTGAAAGATCAGCTCGGTCGCCGTCGCCCCGAGTTCGACTAGGGCCGATGTGGTGTCCCACCAGACACCAGCAACCATCCAATACAAAGCCCCGCTGCATCAGCTCAGAATGCAGCGGGGCTTTGTGGTTTTCAGGGGGTGTCATTGCGAAGTGGTTCTGAGGAGGAAACCACGAAATACACCAGAGGGAAGTCTCCGAGCAAATTGAGGATATCGCTAGGACCATGGGAAAGACATTGTTGTCTGCCCTGACCAGCCCCAGTGTTTACCGATCCAGAGGTGGCGTGGACTTATCGGGTCTGGTCAGCGGACCAACCCACAGCTTCACGAGAAAACACCCCAGTACCCAAAACATGACGTGATTTCCTGAGCCAAGCCTTCGAGACAAGTCACAAGTCAGTTGATCCCACAGGTCGATAAACCCTTGGTACTCAATCAAACCTAGCTTCCCGACTTACACCTGCCAGATTTTTTTCGTGTATTTCGTGTGTTTCGTTGTTCTATCCCTACCACATGAACAGCTTACCCGCCGATCGACCGGGACTGATCGAGGCGAGTGGGCTCGCTGGGCCGGGTCTCCAGCTGCCAGGTCGAGTCCTCTTCCTCACCCGCCAGGACAGGAGCACATTGAGTCCCGTCGTGCAGGATGTAACACTGATCTTCTTCCAGCAGGAAGAACTGCCGGAACCACACCATCTTCGCCACGCGCTCGGTCGGCTGATACAGACGCACCTCGACGCCCGACTCGAACCAGTCGAACAACATGCCGAAGAAGCCACTGGGGACATACTTCACGAACTGCATGTTGATCCCGATGGACTGCTGACCGTCACCACGAATCATCGAGATCAGCGTGTCCCGGATCAGCGACAGATCCGCTCCGTCCCAGATCTCCATCTGGCCAATGTCGAGGATCACAGCCTTGTCATCCTGGCGAAGCGTCAGACCGTGAATGTATTTGCGTTCGGCCATGAATCGGTAGCCTGATGTGAGTGGGCGGTTTCCCGGTCTGCTCCGGGATTTCCGTACAGGCCCTTAACGCATGTGTCGCGCCAAGTTTCTTGAACACCCTTCAATATTGATCGCAACACAATAATCAGCCTTGTGATATGTCATTTCAGCCCCCCTGAACTGTAACACGTCGGATGTTGCCCATTCTCAACACACCACCGAAGATGTTGCCGGTTGGCATCACCGTCTGTCTCCGTTTTTCTTCGCCCAGGATGTGAACCGTCACCCCCAGCTGCGGCTCACACCCTTCAGCCAGCCGTCCTCGCCCCCTAGAATTCAACCTTCTCCGAACGCAGCCCTCTGTTTACAGACGCCCATGAAAACTGACGAACTCCGCGAAAAGTACCTCTCGTTCTTCGAGTCCAAGGGCTGCGTCCGGCGACCGAGCGATGTGCTGGTTCCCCGTTCTGACAAGACGGTACTGTTTACCCCTGCCGGGATGAATCAGTTCAAGAACCAGTTCCTCGGTATCGGCCCGATCGATTTCACCCGCGCGACGACCTGCCAGAAGTGCATCCGCACCGGCGACATCGGCAACGTCGGGGTCACCACCCGCCATCACACGTTCTTTGAGATGCTGGGCAACTTCTCGTTCGGTGATTACTTCAAGAAGGAAGCCATCCACTGGGCATGGGAGTTCCTGACCGCGAAGAACTGGCTCGGACTGGATAAGGATCGCCTGACCGTCACGGTCTACCTCGACGACGACGAAGCGTTCAACATCTGGCATAAAGAAGTCGGCCTCGATCCCAGCAGAATCTCCCGTCTCGACGAAGCGGAGAACTTCTGGCCAGCATCCGCTCCCTCGCAGGGCCCTGATGGAGTCTGCGGGCCCTGTAGCGAAATTTATTACCTCGTCCCTGGTGCGAAAGAACCCGTCGAGATCTGGAACCTCGTCTTCACGCAGTTCAATCGTGTCGGAGCCCCACCGAACAACCTGCACCCGCTCCCCAAGAAAAACATCGATACGGGAATGGGCCTCGAGCGCACGGCCAGCGTTCTGCAGGGTGTTCTCAGCAACTTCGAGATCGATTCGCTCAAGCCGCTGTGTATCGCAGCTGGGGACGCTGTCGGTGTGAAGTATGAGTATGCAGGCAAGACCGGCCGCCCGATGCGCCGCATCGCCGACCACATCCGGGCCTGCACGTTCGCCATTCACGAAGGCGTCGCCCCCGGTGCCAACGGGGCGGAGTACATCATCCGCCTGCTCCTCCGCCGGGCTCTGCTCGAAGGCTATCTGCTCGGCAAGCAGGAACCGTTCCTGCACAAGCTGGTTCCGGATGTCATCCAGGCGATGAAGATCCCTTACCCCGAACTCGCCGAGACCGAACTCAGCGTCGTCAACACGATCCGCGATGAGGAGTCGACCTTCCTCGCCACGATCGAACGCGGCCTGTCGAAGTTCGACAAGCTCGTCGAGAAGGTCCGCAAGGATGGCAGCTCGGTTCTGCCCGGCGAAGCGGTCTTTGACCTGCATCAGACCGACGGGTTTGTATTTGACCTGACCTCCGCCATCGCAGCGGATCGCGGTCTGACGGTCGATGCGAAGGGCTTCTCGGAAGCCGAAGAAGAGCACAAGAAGAAGAGCGGCCAGGGTTCGTGGGGCGTCATGTCAGCCGGTCCGCTCGACAAGATCCAGCAGGAAGCGGGTGACACCAAGTTCCTGGCCTACGAATCGACCGAGTCGCCCGCCAAGATCGTCGGGATTCTGGTTCAGCGTCCCGGCGCGACGGAAATGGAGCGGGTCGATACCCTCACCGACATCGACGTTCCCGCTGAGGTCGTCCTTGACCAGTCCCCATTCTATGGGGAGTCAGGTGGCCAGGTCGGTGATATCGGCACGCTGATCGGGCTAGGTCACTTTGAAGTGACCGACACGATCAAGCACAGTGGTCTGCTCGTGCACCGTGGAGTCCTCAAGTCAGGCACACTCCACGTCGGCGAGAAGATCAAAGCTGTCGTTGACGCTGATCGCCGGGCCGGGATTCGCCGGGCTCACTCGGCCACGCACATCCTCCATTACGCATTGCACCGCGTAATCGGCCACCACGCCACGCAGCGTGGGTCCAAAGTCGACAACGATCAGTTGCGGTTCGACTTCTCGCACGGAGCAGCGATGTCCGCTGATGAACTCCAGCACGTCGAAAAGATCATCAACGAATGCATCGTCGAGTCGGCCCCGGTCTC